>CANKZE010000044.1 GCA_947488545.1 Bacteroidota bacterium | reverse complement strand
TTCTTTCACATAATGAAAAGTCAAGCCCTCAAGATATTCCGGTTTGATTTCGTCAATATCGCTTTTATTTTCGTGGCAAAGAATAATCTCTTTGATGTTGGCTCTTTTGGCAGCCAAGATTTTTTCCTTGATTCCACCAACAGGCAATACTTTACCTCTCAAAGTGATTTCTCCAGTCATAGCAAGACTTTTCTTAACTCGTTTTTGTGTAAACAAAGACACTAAAGACGTTAACATTGCAATACCTGCACTTGGTCCGTCTTTTGGAGTTGCCCCTTCAGGAACGTGCAAGTGAACATTGTATTTTGACAATAATTCAGGATCAATTCCAAAAATATCCGCATTTGATTTGATGTATTCTAAAGCAATTGTTGCCGATTCCTTCATTACCGTTCCTAGATTTCCGGTAATAGTCATTGAGCCTTTTCCTTTTGATATCAGTGATTCTATAAATAGAATATCACCTCCAACGCTGGTCCAAGCCAATCCAGTTACAACTCCTGCAACATCGTTATTTTCGTATTTATCGCGTTCTAATCTTGGTACGCCCAAAACTTTCACGATGTCTTCGTCGGTTACTTTTTTATTGTACTCTTCGTCCATCGCAATTGATTTGGCAGCATTTCTAATCACTTGCGCAATTTTAGCTTCTAAACCACGAACACCCGATTCACGAGTATAACCTTCAACAATTTTTTCTAATTGTTTTTTACCAATTGTCAAATCTTTAGTCGACAAACCGTGTTCTTTCAATTGACGTGGGAATAGATGTTGGCGTGCAATTTCGATTTTTTCTTCAATAGTATAACCTGACATTTTTATGATTTCCATTCTGTCACGTAAAGCAGGTTGGATTGTCGCCATATTATTTGAAGTCGCAATGAACATCACTTTTGATAAATCGTAACCCAATTCAAGAAAATTATCGTAGAAAGAACTGTTTTGTTCAGGATCTAAAACTTCCAATAACGCTGAAGAAGGATCACCTTGATTTCCTAGTGCTAATTTGTCTATTTCATCTAATACAAACACAGGATTTGAGGTTCCAGCTTTTTTCAAACTCTGGATAATTCTTCCTGACATCGCACCAATATAGGTTTTTCTATGTCCACGAATTTCAGATTCATCACGAAGTCCACCAAGAGAAATACGAACATATTTTCTTCCCAATGCTTCTGCAACCGACTTTCCAATGGATGTTTTACCCACACCCGGAGGCCCTGTCAAACAAATAATTGGTGATTTCATGTCATTTCGCAATTTTAAAACTGCCAAGTGTTCGATCATTCTTTTCTTCACCTCTTCCAATCCGAAATGTTCTCTGTCAAGAATTTTTTGAGCTCTTTTTAAATCGAAATTATCTTTAGAATATTCATTCCAAGGCAAGTCTAAAAACAATTCTAAGTAATTGCGTTGAATTCCAAAATCGGGAGCTTGCGGATTCATTCTGCGCATTTTTGCTAACTCTTTATCGAAATGTTTTTTAGTTTCTTCATTCCATTTCTTTTGAGAAGCTTTGGCAGCCATTTCTTCAATTTCTTCCTCTTGAGAAGCACCGCCCAATTCTTCTTGGATGGTTTTCATTTGCTGGTGCAAAAAGTATTCTCTTTGTTGTTGGTCCAAATCAAATCGAACTTTGGATTGAATATCGTTTTTTAACTCCAATTTTTGAAGCTCAATATTCATGTATCTTAAAGTTTCTAAAGCTCTGGTTTTTAAATCAGTAATATTCAACAACTCTTGTTTTTCTTTAACTGATAAATTCATGTTTGAAGACACAAAATTGATCAAGAAAGATTTGCTTTCAATATTTTTAATTGCAAAAGTAGCTTCGGTAGGAATGTTTGGACTTTCCTTAATTATTTGAATCGATAAGTCTTTGATAGAATCGATTATTACATCAAATTCCTTGTCTTTTTTTAACGGCTGAGATTCTGTAATATTCTTTACAGAAGCTGTTAAATATGGATTTTCAGAAATTACTTTATCTATCTCAAAACGTTTTTTTCCTTGTAGAATGACGGTGATATTTCCGTCGGGCATTTTGAGTACTCTTAATATTTTCGCTACAGTTCCAATAGAATGAATATCACTTTCGGTAGGATCTTCAACGTCTTCATTTTTTTGAGAAACTACTCCAATATCTTTTCCAGCCGCATTGGCATCGTTAATTAATTTAATCGATTTATCTCTTCCAGCGGTAATTGGAATTACAACTCCTGGAAAAAGTACGGTATTTCTTAAAGGTAAAATCGCCAATGATTCTGGCAATTCTTCATTGTTTATTTCTTCTTCGTCTTCGGGAGTTAAAAGCGGAATTAAATCAGCTTCTGAATCAAATTCTTGAAGTGACAAATTGTCAATGGTAATTATTTTTGGATTTGACATATATATAATTAGGTCGTTTTGAAATTAAAATTAAATACTTCGTAAAACAAATAATCATTGAAAAGTCTGGTGTTTATTTGCTGTAGCAAAAAAGTAAAAACTTTAAATTGAATATTTTAAATCAATATTGCAATCATTGTGCCATTCGAAAAAAAAAGCTACCTCAGAAAGATAGCCTCGTTGACGATATGCTATAGACTACTATTTGGTGTAAACAATATTATAACTTGTAGTCAAAAATATTGGCACGTTGGTTGAAGAAGTTCCTACAACCTGTCCTTGTGGAACTGAATAAAGTAAAGTGTTCCCAGAAACCGAAAACAATTCATCTACAACCACACCAGTATCGATGTAAGTTAACTTTAAAACCGTAGCGTTCAATGTCCAAGTTCCAGTTATATCTGGGTCAGAGAAACAAGTTATACTAGATGATGCACTAATATCAACCCCTTTTGAAGTTGCTATAAAAGTACCGTCTGGATTAACGATAATGCTACTTCCATTGAAGCAAGTTGTTTCTAGCATTTGGTTGGTTGATGCTACGCGGTCATTATTTAAATCGGTTGGAATTCCGGTATTAAAAGCGGTCATTCTATAGGTTCCAGCTACACTTGCAGGATTAATTAAATTGCCTAATAAATCGGAATCCACAGGTTCAATATTACATGAAGAAATTGAAAAAAGTGTTATTACTGATAAAACTGCGGCTGAAAATTTAATTGTTTTCATTTATAAGGGATTAATTTTTGTCAAATATAATTTAAAAATATTATTCATTGGTAATTTTTCTGACTCTTGATAATAATAATATTCCTGAAACGAAGAACAAACAAAGGAAAATTATTGAATATCTTGGACTTCCAGTTACTTGGTCGATTATACCGTACAATAACATTCCGATTACAATTCCTATTTTTTCAGTTACATCATAAAAGCTAAAAAAGGAAGCGGTATCATCAGTTTCAGGTAATAATTTTGAATATGTAGATCTTGAAAGTGCTTGAATTCCGCCCATTACCAATCCAACAAAACCAGCGGTAATATAGAATTCTATTGGCGTTGTTACAAAAAATGCTACCACACATAAAACTGCCCAAACGCAATTTAGGAATATCAACGTGACGATGTTTCCAAATTTTGCGGAAGCTTTAGAAGTCATAATCGCACCTAAAATAGCCACTAATTGAATTACCAAAATACTAATTATCAAACCCGTTGTTTTTTCGCTATCTGAAGCCCATTGAATTTCTTGTTCACCAAAATAAACCGCGACAATCATAACCGTTTGAACCGCCATTCCGTAAACAAAAAAGCTACCTAAAAATCGTTTTAATTGTAAATTTTCACCCAATAAACTCCATACTTTTTGTAATTCGCGGAAGCCATTAAATATCACCGATTTAGTAACTTTTTGACCTTTATTTCCTTTCGGTAAATAGTAATAAGTGTATTGACTGAAAAGAATCCACCATACACCGACAGTAATAAAAGAGTAGCGCATGGCTTTCATTTTAGCCTCGCCAGAAGTGCCTGAGATACCAAATAATTCTGGTTTCATGACCATGGCAAGATTTACAATTAGTAGCAAAACACTTCCGAAATAACCTAAAGAAAAACCCTTAGCACTTACCTTATCTTGTTGTTCCGGGAAAGCGATATCTGGTAAATAAGAATTATAAAAAACCAAACTTCCCCAAAATCCTACCAAACCGAGAAAATAGGCCAATAAACTCCAGTAGATATTTTCTAATGAAAACCAATATAAAGCGATACAAGATAAAGCTCCTAAATAACAAAAGAACTTCATGAAATTCTTTTTATTTCCAACGAAATCAGCTATTCCAGAAAGCAAAGGTGAAATTAAGGCTACTAATAAAAATGCGGCTGCAGTCACGAAACTTATTAAAGCCGTACTTTTTAAGGTTGTACCAAAAATATCTATGTATAAACTGCCTTTAATACTAAATAAAGCTCCGTAAAATATTGGGAAAATTGCGGAAGCTATAACCAGACTATAAACAGAGTTTGCCCAATCATAGAAGGCCCAAGCGTGTAATAATTTCGAATTTCCTTTTTCAAGATTTACCATAAAATTGGAGGGATTAATTGGAATTTAATTTATACTAAAGTCCGAAGATAAGGTTTATTTGAAAACTACACCGAATTTTGCTGCTTGTAATTTAGCTTCTGGTATTAATTTCTTCAAATTTTGAATTCTCGTAGCATCAGAAGGGTGCGTACTTAAAAACTCAGGTTGGCTTTTTCCTCCTGAATTTGCTGACATTCTCTCCCAAAAAGAAATTGCTGTCGTTGGATCGTAACCTGCAATCGACATTAAAATTAAACCTATTTTATCAGCTTCACTTTCGTGACTTCTATTAAAAGGTAACATTCCACCGTATTGTGTAATTCCGCCATAGGCAGTCATCCACAACTGTTTTTCTTGATTACTTTTTGCATCTACAGCTACTCCTACTAACCCTGCTCCTGCTTGTTGTAGAATTCCAGCACTCATTCTTTGAGCACCATGATTAGCTAAAGCATGCGCGACTTCGTGTCCCATAACTGCTGCCATTCCAGCGTCGTCTTTACAAATTGGTAAAATTGCAGAATAAAAAACTATTTTTCCGCCTGGCAAACACCACGCATTTACTTCTTTACTTTCAACCAATTTATATTCCCAAGCATAATCTTTTAGATACTCTTTATAGCCATTGGCTTCTAAATATTTTTCGGCAGCCATTTTAATTTTTAATCCTACCATTTCAACACGCTTGGCGTCTGCAGTTCCTGTTATGACTTTATTCTCCTTAAGAAAAGAACCGTACTGTTGAAAAGAAGTTGGAAATAACTCATTATTAGATACAAAATTCAAGTTGCTTTTCCCTGTAAATGGATTTTTAACACAGGAGAAAATCGTAATAACGATTAATAAATAGGCAAAAAAATGTTTTTTCATAGAATTAGGATTTTGAAATCATTTATAACAAAACTAATAAATTATAAAATTATTACTTTTTAATAAAATCGACCGAAAGTGAATTTACACAATAACGTTGTCTCGTTTTTGTAGGTCCATCGTCAAAAATATGTCCGAGATGGCCTTTGCATTTAGCACAAACTATTTCTGTTCGAATCATTCCGTGGGAAGTGTCTTTTATAAATTCTACTTTTCCTGGAATTGAATCGTCAAATGAAGGCCAACCACAATGCGAATTAAATTTGGAATCACTATCAAATAAAGGTTCTGCGCAACCGCCGCAAACATAAGTTCCCAATTCAAAATGCATATTGTACTCTCCTGAATTAGGAAATTCCGTCCCTTTTTGACGAAGAATTCTATAGCGTTCTAACCCCAATTGGTCTTTCCACTCTTGCTCTGATTTTTCAATTATTTCGCTCATTTTTTTGTTGGTATAAATTTTACAGAAACAGAATTAGTACAAAAACGTTGACCAGTTTTGGTAGGGCCATCATCAAAAACATGACCTAAATGACCTCCACATTTTGCACAATTAACTTCGGTTCTATCCATTCCATAACTAGAATCATGGACATAAATTACAGAACCTTTTATAGCTTTATCAAATGAAGGCCAGCCACAATCGGAGTGGAATTTGGCGTCAGAATAAAAAAGTAAATTATCGCAAGCTGCACAAACATAAATACCTTTATCGAAATTGTTTACATATTTTCCTGAGAAAGGTCGCTCTGTTCCTTTTTCTCTTAAAACTTCATATTCCTCTGCTGTAAGTTCTTTTTTCCACTGGGCTTCTGATTTTTGAACCTCGAATTTTTGAGTTTTCTTCTGTGCAAAACCCACACTAGAAATTGCAAATAGCAGGATTATAAATGTATTTTTCATAAAAATTAAATTATAAAATTAATAGTTTTATCAATGACTTCTTGGTTTCCTAAAATTTTTCGATGCCCTAAATTATTGGTTATTAGCAATTCGCCATTTTTTAAATTAGCAAATATTTTCTTTGAAGCCCAAACTGGAACTTCATTATCTTCTTCATCATGAATTACTAAAACTGGAATAGTTATCGATTGTGCTGCAAGATACGCTGAATAAGATTCCATTTCAGTATTGTATTTCTTTTCGAAATGCTGCTGCAAATGAGTGCTAAACTCCTGTTTTAACTCTAGTTTTGCAACAAAATCAATTAATATATCCTTTACTTTATCTCCACTTCCTATGGTAACTAATCGATTGATTTTAAATCCCGATTTAACTGCGTTCAACAATGACATTCCTCCTAAAGAATGGCCAACAGCTGCATCAAAAGGACCAAATTTTCTATCAACTTCAGCTATTGAAGCTATAAAATCAGTCATAATTGTAGTATTACCAGGAGATTTTCCATGTGCTGGAGCATCAAAACTAACCGTTGAATATCCTTTAGCAACCAAAGCATCAGCAAATTTGACCAATTGGGTTCCTCTACCCGACCAACCATGCGCCAAAAGAATTTTCTTTTCGCCGGTTCCTAATTGGTATACAATAATGTCCCTCTTTATTTCAGAAACATATATTTTTGTTTGAATACTGTTTCGATCCATTTGTAATTCCCGCTTTGGAATTTTGTGTTTTATAGGCGTCGTAAACAATTTAGAAAGGTACAATGTAGTCCACTTTACTGAGAAAAATTGTAATATTTTTCCAATGTAAATTAGAATTCTATGAACTTTTAAATGCTGGTTTTTATTGGAACTCAAGGTATATAATTTAGTTATATTAAAAGATGCAATTTATAACAATATTTAATTTAATTTCGTTTACAACTGATAAATAATACTTAAAAATATAGTTATATTTGCTACCAATTAAATTAAATTCTATGCAAAATATCATCGACCGTTTTATTAGTTATGTAATTATTGATACTGAATCAGATCCAAACTCAACAACTACTCCAAGTACTGAAAAACAATGGAATTTAGCCAATAAATTAGTTGAAGAGTTAAAATCAATTGGTTTAGAAGACGTAACAATTGATAAAAACGCTTACATAATGGCAACTTTGCCGAGTAATGTGAGTCATGATGTTCCAACAATTGGATTTGTATCTCATTTTGACACGACTCCAGATTTTACTGGTGCAAATGTGAATCCACAAATTGTAAAAAATTACGATGGAAATGATATTGTTTTAAATAAAAAACAAAATATCATTTTATCACCAAAATACTTCAAAGACTTACTTCTATATAAAGGACAAACTTTAATTACAACCGACGGATTAACTTTGCTTGGCGCAGATGATAAAGCGGGAATTACTGAAATTGTAACTGCAATGGAATATTTGGTTAATAATCCTGATATTAAACATGGTAAAATTAGAGTTGGTTTTACACCCGATGAAGAAATTGGTCGTGGCGCTCATAAATTTGATGTAAAGAAATTTGGTGCTCAATGGGCTTACACGATGGATGGAAGTCAGATTGGCGAATTAGAATATGAAAATTTTAATGCTGCTGGAGCTAAAATTACCTTTAAAGGAAAAAGCGTTCACCCAGGATATGCAAAGGGGAAAATGATCAATTCGATGTTGATTGCCAACAATTTTATTAACCAATTACCAAAAGGAGAAACACCTCAAGAAACTAAAGGTTACGAAGGATTTTTCCACGTTCACCATTTAAATGGAAGTATCGAAGAAACCGTTTTAGAGTTAATTATTAGAGACCATAGCGCAAGTAAATTCAAAAAACGAAAAGACACCATTCATAAAATTGCAAAAAAAATCAATAAGCAATACGTAAAACAGTTTGGAGAAGATATTTGCATCGCGGAAGTAAAAGACCAATATTTCAATATGAAAGAAAAAGTGATGCCGGTGAAATACATTGTTGATATTGCTGAAAAAGCGATGCGTGAATTGGGAATTAAACCATTAATAAAACCTATTCGTGGAGGAACTGACGGGTCTCAATTGTCTTACATGGGACTTCCATGTCCGAATATTTTTGCTGGTGGACATAATTTTCATGGAAAATACGAATATGTTCCAGTTGAAAGCATGCAAAAAGCAATTGAGGTAATTGTAAAAATTGCTCAATTAACTGCTACAACCGATTTCAATAAACAGAAATAAATTTTAATTTAAATAAAAAAAACCACGCATAACGTGGTTTTTTTTGAAGCTTATCAAATTATTATTTTTTGTTCAATGCTGCTGTCATTTCCATTGATAGTGCCGAACGCTCCATTTTCAATTTTCCAGACATTGTTTCGATAACAACAGTTGTTTCAGCGATTTCAGCGATTTTCCCGTGAATTCCACTTTTAGTAATGATTTTCTCACCCACTTTTAAGGCGCTTTCAAATTCTTTTTCTTTTTTAATTTTACTTTGTTGTGGTCTAATAATGAAGAAATAAAATACCACAAACATTAATATAAATGGCAAGAAAGATTGTAATGATTCCATAGTTTTTTTGTTTAAATTATTATTCTTTTATTGAAGCGGTTATGTATAATGATTCAGCACCAGCTTTAGTATTGGTATAAATCGTTACTGATTTTTTTTGGTTTCCGTGTTTATTAGCGGAATTAAACGAAACGTCAATTTTCCCAGATTCACCAACTTTAATTGGTTCTTTTGGGTATTCAGGTATTGTGCAACCACATGAACCCATGGCTCTTGTGATAATTAAATCGGCTTCACCTGTATTTTTAAATATGAAGGAATAATTCACTTTTGAATCGGCTTCGATTGTTCCAAAATCATGGTCTTTAGAAGCAAATGTCATTTCTGGGTATTTACCATCTTTAGGAATTACTCTTTTTTCCATTTCCGGAATCCCTAGTTGAGCCGGATTAGAAATAGAAGAATGTTGCTCTGTATTAGCATCTTCTTTTTTCTTGCATGCTCCTAATAATAGTAATGAAGATACTGAAGCTAGGATAATTATTTTTTTAATCATAATTGAAACTATTATATTAAACCTCTTCCTATTTTGTTTAATTTATTTTTAGTGGAGAACTCTTTAACTAAGTTGTCCAAAATTCCATTGATAAAAATACTACTTTTTGGTGTAGAATATTCTTTTGCAATCTCCAAATATTCGTTAATTGTAACTTTTACTGGAATGGATGGGAATTTCAAAAACTCACAAATAGCCATTTTCAGTACAATTGTATCTAATTCAGCGATACGTTCAGAATCCCAATTGGGTGTTTTGTCAACGAATTCTTTGGCAAATTCAACTTCGTTTAAAACCGTTTTTTTGAATAAATCAGATACAAACTCTTTGTCTTCTTGATCTTTATAGATTTTCGGAAGTGAAAAAGAGGTGTCTTTATTTGATTTAATCGAATTTAACTGCTTCACTATATGTGTGTTAACCACAGGGATATCATCAATCCAAGTTAAGTTATTGTCTTCTAAAAACTCGTAGAATTTATCGTTTGGAACAATAATATCAGTGAAAATATTGAGTATAAACTGCTTGTCCTCTTCAAAATTATTAGTTTCGTTTGACATGTATTTTTTATACAAATCACTTTCTTTAATTGCTTCGGTAAGGATTTTTAAATATTCATCGTGCAATTCCCAATGGTTGATTTTTCTATCAATTAGCGCACTTTTCAAGGAATTATTATTGGATAATAATTGAAGAATACTATTGTTGATGAATTTTTTGTTGGGGTTTTTCTCTTGTGAAGTAGCAGTATGCTTTTGAGCTGATTTTTCAATAAACAAAGCTTCTTTTTTACCAATTTCGATTAGAGAAGACAACATAACTAGATATAAATCCAGAATATTATCAGCACTATAAAGCAAGAATTTCTCTTGTTTTTCAATACTATCAGAACCATTTTGATGCATCGCATAAATCGATTGCATTACTTTAACGCGGATATGTCTTCTATTTAACACTTGGTAAGAACTTGTTTGATTATTATTATAAAAATCTTTGACGGTGCAAAAATAGTATTATTTTTCATAAAAAAGAGAATTCTAAATGTCATTTTACAAATAATCATAAAATTGGCAAAAGCCCTACAATTAATTTGAAATTAAGAAATGACTTTAAAAAAATAATCCTTTAAAAGCTATATATTTGCATTCGGAAATATCGTATTTCGAATTCCTAGATTAATTTATAATTTTCATCACCTAATGAAAGAATTACAATATCTTAATAAGTATTTTATTAAATACAAATACCGATTCCTACTTGGTATTTTTATTACTATAATTGCTCAGATTTTTTCATTGTTTACACCGAAATTGATCAGTAAATCATTTGAATCTATTGAAAGATATTCAAAATCAAATGTTGCCGACACCCTTTTAATTCGAAATGAATTATTTCATAATGTTATCATTATAATCATTACCACAATAATTGCCGGATTTCTAACCTTTTTGATGCGACAAACTTTAATTGTAATGTCAAGGCTTATTGAATTTGATTTAAAAAATGAAGTTTTCCAGCAATATGAAAATCTGAGTCAAGTTTTCTATAAGCAAAACCGAACTGGTGATTTAATGAACCGAATTAGTGAGGATGTTGGAAAGGTTAGAATGTATGTTGGCCCCGCAGTAATGTACACCATAAATACTTTTATCCGATTTGCGATTGTTATCGTTTATATGTATAATGTTTCTCCAGAATTAACGCTGTACACCTTGCTCCCATTGCCAATTTTGTCGTATGCAATTTTTCAATTGAGCAAACAAATCAATAAAAGAAGTACAGTTTTCCAACAATATTTGTCGAAAATATCCAGTTTTACTCAAGAAATTTTCAGTGGAATTCGAGTTGTAAAAGCGTATTCTTTAGAACAACAACAAGAAGAAAATTTGTATAATTTATCACTTGAAAGCAAAGAAAAAAGCATGAGCTTAGCAAAAGTTCAATCGCTATTTGGTCCGTTAATGTTGGCGTTAATTGGAGTTAGTAATTTAGTTGTGATTTACTTTGGTGGAATGCTATACATAAATGGAACTATAAAAAGTATTGGAGTTATAGCCGAGTTTATTTTATACGTTAACATGTTGACTTGGCCAGTTGCTTCTTTGGGATGGATTTCATCTATGGTTCAAGAGGCTGAAGCGTCACAAAAACGTATAAATGAATTTTTGAAAATTGTCCCTGAAATTAGAAATAATTCGAAAACGAATACTGAAATCAATGGTGAAATTTCATTTGAAGAGGTTTCATTTGTTTACGATGATACAAATATAAAAGCGCTCGATTCTATTACTTTTAAGGTAAAAAAAGGCGAAACACTAGCAATTTTAGGAAAAACAGGATCGGGAAAATCGAGCATTCTAACATTAATAAGTCGATTGTACGATGTAACCAGTGGAAAAATATTAATTGATGGAAAACCTATAGATTCTGTTAATTTATTTGATTTAAGAAACAGCATTGCGATTGTACCTCAGGATGCCTTTTTATTTTCAGATTCGATTAAAAACAATATCAAATTCGGTAAGGAAAACGCAACTGATGAGGAGATTATTGCTGTTGCAAAACAAGCTGCTGTTCATGATAACATAGTAAATTTTACCAATCAATACGACACTATTTTAGGAGAGCGAGGAATTACTTTATCTGGTGGTCAAAAACAAAGAGTTTCTATTGCAAGAGCTTTAATAAAAGATCCAGAAATTTTGTTGCTTGACGATTGTTTATCGGCGGTTGACACCGAAACCGAAGAGATTATTTTGAGTAATCTTAAAGAATATTGTAAAAATAAAACTACCATAATTGTCAGTAACAGGGTTTCATCTGCTAAAAATGCCGATAATATTATAATTATTGAAGATGGATCAATTATCCAACAAGGACCTCATAATCAATTAGTAAACGAAGAAGGTTATTACAAAGAGTTGTATTTAAAACAACTTTCTGAAAAAGATTTAAAATAAATCTTGTTTATTATTCCTTTTTTTATCATTTTTGAAATGTAATTAAACTTAAAAAACGATTATGAGAGAAAATGACATGTTAGAAAAAGAGGAAATCTTTTCTAAAGTTTTGAGAGCAGGAAGAAGAACTTATTTCTTTGACGTTAGAGCCACAAAAGCAGACGATTATTATATCACAATTACTGAAAGTAAAAAATTCACCGAAGAAGACGGATCATTTCATTTCAAAAAACATAAAATTTATTTGTACAAAGAAGATTTTAATGATTTTACAGAAATTTTAGGCGAGATGACCTCTTATGTTTTAAATCACAAAGGAGAAGAAGTAATTTCTGAAAGACACCAAAAAGATTTCAAAAAGGAATATCATTCTGATAAAACCGAAGAAAGTGAAACTCCTTCATCATCTACTTTCACAGATATTGATTTTGATGATATTTAAATAAAAAGAAAGAAAATCGGAAGCTATTAACTTCCGATTTTTTTTATAATTAAATCTGAGAATTGATATATTCTTGAATTCCTGAAATTTGAGAGTCACTTAATTCTGCATTTTTTTGCATGCTTTTTAATATTTTAGGCCATTGTTCTTTGCTGAACTCATTTGGAGCATAAAGATTATGACATTTGTTACAACTATTTTCAAAAAGGATTTTACTTTCATATAGTTCTCTCGTTAACATTACCATATTATTGGTTACAGGTTTTGTTTCTGGCACAACTGTATTAACTACGGGAACGACTTCTTGAACAACAGTAATCTCTACAGGAGCAGTAGTTTTTGAAGTATCTGCCACAATCGATTTTGTAGCGCATGAAAATAACAATGAAATAGAGGCAAGAAGAATAAATTTTGTTTTCATATAGATATCAATTTTGGTAAAAATAATAAAAAATCCCAATAACAACTGCTATTGGGATTTAATTATAATCAAATATTTAGATTAATGTCAAATTATTTTACGTCCATTAATTCAACATCGAAAATTAAAGTAGCGTTAGGAGGAATTACTCCACCAGCTCCACGAGTTCCATAAGCCAAGTCAGATGGAATTACAAAACGAGCTTTATCACCCACTTGTAATAACGCAATTCCTTCGTCCCAACCTTCTATTACATTACCCATTCCCAATGGAAATTCAATTGGTTTTTTTCTTGGGTAAGAACTGTCAAATACTTTTCCGTCTTCTAATTGACCTGTATAATGAACAGAAACGGTTTTTCCATTTTCTGCTTTTTTACCATTTCCTTTTTGAATCATTTTATAACGCAACCCGCTTTCTGTTTTATCAAATCCAGCAGCTAATTGTTCCATTTTTGCTTCTGCCTCGGCTTTTAAAGCAGCGTCACGTTTATTTCTTTCTCCTTTAAAAGTAATGAAAGCTTCAATTGCATTCCACTTTTGAGCTTCGTCTCCTACTCTAATAATTTCAACAGAATCCAAAGAATCACCTTGAGCAACAGCATCTACAATATCTTGTCCTTCAACTACGTGTCCAAAAACGGTGTGTTTGTTATCCAGCCATTCTGTTGGAACATGAGTAATAAAAAACTGAGAACCATTACTTGCAGGGCCAGAATTTGCCATTGATAAAACTCCAGGGCGATTGTGTTTTAGTGTTGGGTGAAATTCATCATCAAAGCTGTAACCAGGTCCGCCAGTTCCAGTTCCTTGAGGGCATCCACCTTGAATCATAAAATCAGGAATTACTCTGTGGAATTTTAATCCGTCATAATATTTATTTCCTTGAGGTTTAACCTTATTTTCAAGATTGCCTTCAGCCAAGCCTACGAAGTTTCCAACAGTTCCTGGTGTTAAATCATGAGTTAGTTTTACTAAAATTGCACCTTTTGCAGTGTTGAATTTTGCGTATATACCGTTTTCCATTTTTATTGTTTTTTATTGAGGTGCAAATTTACGAAATAAATTAGATATTTTTAATTGAATATTATTGCAACATTCTAAATAAAGTAAAGACTTACACTTCCAACTTTTTTAAAGTCTCCAGAACATAATTGTGCATTACTTCTCGATAATCCAAATGGGTAACAATCCTTAGTTTACCATGTCCCATTGAACTTATTGCAATTCCTTTTTGTTTCAATTTTTCCATTAATTGATTTTCATCTACAGAAGACTGAACCGAAAAAATCAAAATATTCGTTTCTACAGGTTCTACAGTGGCAACCCAAGGTAAATTATTAAGTAAAATTCCCAATTCCTTTGCCCGTCTGTGGTCTTCAGATAATCTATCAATATTGTGCTCTAAGGCAAATAAACCAGCGGCGGCCAAATAACCTATTTGTCGCATTCCACCACCAAGTATTTTTCTGATTCTAAGCGCTTTGTTAATAGTTACTTTATCTGATAATAGAACTGAACCAACAGGCGCTCCCATTCCTTTTGAAAAGCAAACAGACATTGTGTGAAATACCTTTCCATAGTCGGATGGATTGTCATTGGTGGCAACCAAAGCATTCCAAATACGAGCACCATCCAAATGAAATTTCAAATTATTGTTATCGCAAACTTGGCGTATTTTTTTGAATTCATTAAAATCATAACAAGCACCTCCTCCTTTATTAGTAGTGTTTTCAACGCAAACCAAACTCGTCAACGGACTATGATAAAACTCGGGATTGTTAATTGCACCCGAAACTTGTTCTGCAGTAATCATTCCTCGATTTCCATCTAATAAACAACAGGAAACCCCACTATTAAATGAAACTCCACCCCCTTCATAATTATAAACATGAGCCCATTTATCAGCAATTAATTGTTCTCCAGGTTGTGTGTGCAATTTAATCGCAGTTTGGTTGGCCATGGTACCTGAAGGAAAAAACAAACCGGCCTCAAAACCAAAAAATTGAGCTACTTTATTTTCTAATTCTATAGCGGTAAGATCTTGTTTGTAAACATCGTCCCCCACTTCGGCTTGAAACATAAAACGTAACATTTCCTGAGAAGGCTTGGTTACAGTATCACTAACTAAATTAATATCCATATTGTATCTATTAAATACAAGAGCATCAATACTTGACTCTTGATAAAAAATTCCTATTTTTGCTGTACAAAATTAGTATAATTTATGACAACTACCGAACAAATTAAAGGTATTGTGGAGCGCCTTGGTGCGTTGAGGAGGTATCTTTGACGTTGATGCCAAATTAATTGAGATTACAAACGAGGAAGAAAAG
>CANKZE010000043.1 GCA_947488545.1 Bacteroidota bacterium | reverse complement strand
TACTTTAGTGCTATCAGTCGTATTTCGATACCATTGATACGATGCTGTGCCAATTCCTCCTGAATAGGTAACCCCTATCAAGATAGCACTTTCATTTTGACACGTATTCTGAAAAGGTAAAGGTTGCGTCAGAAAAACTGGCGTTGTAATTGAAAAAGATTGCGGAGCAACTGCTGTACCCGCACTGTTCGTTACTGTAATAGTTCCATTCGAAATTCCAGATGGAACTATTGCTGTAAGTGTTGTAGCATTTACCACACTAAATGAAGTAGCAGCAACATTATTAAACTTAACAGCGGTTAATTGATTAAAATTAGTCCCTATTATCGTAACTTGTTGTCCTCCTTGAGCACAAAATGTGGTAGGACTAAAACTTGAGATAGTGGGAATAAGTACGCTAGCTATAGTTGTAACTGAAATGGTATTACTATTTGTTGATACATTGCCTGCGGCATCTTTTGCTCTTACATAAAATGTGTAGGTAGTAGCAGTTGATAAACCACTGATATTTGCCGTAGTAGCCGTAACTGAGGTAATAAAACTTCCATTTTGGTACACATCATAGCCCACTACTCCAATGTTATCTGTAGCCGCTGTCCAATTTAAAATGATAGAGGAAGTTGTAATACCCGTTGCCGATAAATTTATTGGAGCAGTAGGAGCTTGAGTATCTACAACCGATGGAGTTATAGTAAAATTTGTATTAGAAACATCAAAGAAAATATGATTATTCCCTTTAATCATGATTCGACAAAGTGAACTACTTATGTTAGGCAATTGAACCCCTTCACTTCCATCATTAGGTGTTGCAGAAAGTAAATTTGCCCAAGTATTTCCTCCATCAGTTGAAATGAATACATCAACAGATGCACAATTAATATTATTTGCGGTAGTACCTGCTACATTCCAAGTAATAGTTTCCATACTTCCTCCTACGAATGAAACCGTAGTATTAGGGGAAGTTACCGCAAAAGGACCTGCTGTAGCATTAACCGTTACAACCATATCATCACTATTATTTGCTGCCCCTCCTATTCTATTATCTCGAACCGTTAATCTAAAATTCATTGTTCTGGCAACAGATGGCAGTGCTTCAACTGATATTTCACTTCCCGAAGTTGTAGTAGCCCCAGTTAAAACTGATTGCATTCTTGGAAAATAACGAAAAGGTGATAAGGACGAAGAATACGACCTAAATGTTGGCCCAGAAGTTCTTGTTGCAGATGCCGCTGAGCTTGAACCAGTTGAAGTTGAAGTGGCATTATCAATTTGTTCCCAATTATAAGTAAGCAAATCACCGTTAGTATCTGAAGCGGAACCTGTTAATATAAATGGGGTACTTTTAGGAATGGTATAATCCAGACCTGCATTTACAACAGGTACCGCATTACCTGTTGGCAGGTTGCTTTGACAGGTTTTAGTTTTAATATTATTGGTCACTTGCTGTATGCTAATGGCGTGAAAATAAGCATCTGAATTAGGCTGCACATCTTGACTAGTAATTCCTGCATATCCCATTATTGTTGATCCAGATCCTGGCTCCATATTCACACCCGTTCCCTCATTATTCATTGAAAAAGTATGGTTTGCTCCAAACTGGTGGCCAAATTCATGCGCTACATAATCAATATCAAATGTATCTCCAGCAGGCACACCATTGGAAGGTGAAGTATATCCTCTACCTTTTTGATTATTAACACAAACACATCCAATGCATCCAGCATTTCCACCACCCCCTGTGGCACCAAATAAATGTCCTACATCATAATTAGCTTCACCAATTACATTGGTTAAAGTTGTTTGTAATTGATTATTCCAACTTGACATACTGCTTGCAGCAGCATAAGGATCTGAAGCTGCATTAGTATAAATTATTAAATCGTTATTAGCAATAATAACCATTCGTATTGCAAAATCATTTTCAAAAATAGCATTAACACGCGTCATCGTATTATTCATTGCAGCTAAGGCAACTGCCGTAGTACCCCCAAAATAAGTACCGTATTCTCCAGTACATGATAATGCCAAACGAAAGGTTCTTAAAGTACTATCATCAGCATTTGGTCGAAGCGTGGATCCTTCTAATTGCCTACTAGCATTGGCAATTACACCACATTCAAATGGTGAAAAACTTCTTGCTCTATCTGATTTTTTATATACAGAATAAGTTGATAAATCGGCTGAGATAGGTTCAATAAAAACCGCTGATTTTCCAGCATTTAATCGCATTGATTTAAATCCTAATGGCGAAATACTAAAATAAACAGTAGTAGCAGAATTGGCAACACTTTTTCCAATGTAAGATTTGATATTTGGATACCTTGCTGCTAAAGCGGCTTCCAGTTGTGGGTTTTCAAACACCGTGTATTGTTCAAGAATACCTTCCTCATTTGGAATTTCAACAATGACTCCGTTTTGATTGTTGGAAAAGCGACTCGGGGCTGTATTTAATTGTGTCTGTAGTACCCCTAAATTTAAATTATATAAATTTTGTTCATCAAGCTCTAATCTACTCTCTAATAATTTGGAATTAAATGTGGATACTCTTGTCCATACTGAATTAGTTTGAGCTTGTGTTACTACTATTACAAATAAAAAAATTAGTAATACCTTTATTTTCATAATATTATAAATTCGTTATTTCAAATGTAATGTATTTATTTGTAACTTGTTAGGTAAATTTATTATTTAATACTGTTTCTTCAATTTGAGTAAATTATGGTTCAAAATTAGAATCCGAAACAACTAAACTACTTTGAACTACTATTTTACAGGTTTAATTTACAAACTAAATAGTCTACTAACATTGTAAAACTTAATTTGTGAAAATATGCTTAATTAATACAAAAATATAGGACCAAACAGAAAAACGCCCTAAAAAAGGTTATATCAAGCCCTATTGGAGAAAAAATGGAAAATATTATCAATAAAATCTAAACGAATTTATTGTCATTTTAAACAATAAACTATTTGATAGGTTTGTATTTGATATTACTAAAAGTTTATAACAATAAAACCTAGTAAAAACGTGTAGAATATTTTCATGTTTTAAAATTTTATAGTAAAAGTACAAAAAATAGTACTTCTCAAAAATCGACCCGCCAAAGGCGGGGCTTTAAATAGTTAAAAAGCCCGAACTGCACGCACATAGTAAGTGAGGAGCTTAGAGATGAAGTTGTCGTCAACCCCACCGTCGAAGCTGAAGGACCACGCGGTGCTGCCGCCGGTCTCCGTACTACTCCAATAGTAGGCCGATTGAAAACCATTTGTAGACCCTAAAACTGTATTGATAGTTTGCCTTGAATTGTAACATTGTTGTAATTCATTTTTTGCTGGTAAATACCAATCTGTATAGCCTCCTGCATTGTAGGCTTTACATAAACCTGCCGCATAAGTTGTTCCAGCACCTGCCTGTGCAACTATTGCATTAGTATTTGCAAAACCATCATCAAAACTTCGAGCTGACGTGCCAATAGCTGTATAATGAATTGATGAAGTTGTCCATGGTATCCCTGAACTTAAATCGGTCAATGAAGCAATCAAGCCATGTTGAACACCATCTGTATCCCACACAGATACTACAATTCCACCACCAAATAATTCTCCCACAAAATGTTCATTAGTAGTAGTAAAGCTAACTTCATTGCCATACGCCGTGCCAGCAGTATTGGTAGCGTAAGCTCTTACAAAATAAGTTGTGGCGGGTGCTAAACCTGTTAAATTACTTGTAAATGTTCCCGTACCTGAACCATCGGTAGTTTTAGTCGCTAAGGCTGTTGTAGGACTTGGGCTAGTACTCCAAACAACTCCTCTTGCTGTTACATTTGCTCCTCCGTTTGAGGTGATAGTACCTCCTGTGTTAGCAGTTGAACCAGTGATATTTGATACCTCAGTAGTAGTTAAAGTAGGTACTTCTATACTTAAAGTTGTAAAACTAACTTCAGTGCCATACGCCGTTCCAGCAGCATTAGTTGCGTAAGCTCTTACATAATAAGTTGTAGTTGGTGCTAACTCTGCTAAAGTGCTTGTAAATGTTCCTGTACCTGTACCATTGGCAGTTTTCGTCGCTAAAGCTGTCGTAGGACTTGGGCTAGTGCTCCAAACTACGCCTCTTACTGTTATATCAGCTCCCCCATTTGAAGTGATAATTCCTCCTGAGCTAGAAGTAGTTGCATTAATATTTGATACCTCAGTAGTAGTTAAAGTAGGAACTTCTATACTTAAAGTTGTGAAGGTAAGTTCTTGGCCGTAATACGTTCCAAAACCATTTTGTAAAAAAGCTCTAATGTGATAGGTAGTAGCAGGAATTAATCCAGTCAAAGGTTCTCCAGATAACAAATAGGCAGTCGATGCTACATTGATCTCTGGGTTAGTACTCGTACTCCAAACAACTCCTGAAATCCATCCATCCATATATGTTACACCAAGAGAATGGGTATAAAAAATAGTCGCACTATCGACTGAAATTGATTCGACCCTGTCTGTAGTTATTCTTGGAAGCAATAATTGTTTCAATTCACTTATTTCATTTTGCAAAATAGTAACTTGGCTTTGTAAAGCGGCTGTTTCAGCGCTTTTATTCGCATACAACGCATACGGCACACTCAATAACTGCGTGGTGCCCATGGCTACAAAACCATTGCCCGTGTTGAGTTCAATAGCTAAAAAATGCGTGCCCGTTCCCCAGTTGATAGCTGCAAATGTG
Organism: Bacteroidota bacterium; assembly: GCA_947488545.1. GTDB lineage: Bacteria > Bacteroidota > Bacteroidia > Flavobacteriales > Flavobacteriaceae > Flavobacterium. The sequence goes on along the minus strand of CANKZE010000043.1, from coordinate 11,092 downwards.
CCGGTAAGTGCAGTACCTTGCCCTACCACGGTGCTTACTTGTCCTAAACCATCGGTGGTTTTGGTTTGGCTTTCGCTGTACACTACCGTGCCCGTAGCGGTGTCTTGTAGTATGCTAAACTTTAACTGTACGCTGGCATTGGTCATCAAAGCACCGGCGTTGTTACGCACTGTGGCTTGGTAATTAAACCCTTGAGGCGCTTGCGCATTGGCTACTAAGGCAATAATACCTAGTAAAAACGTGTAGAATATTTTCATGTTTTAAAATTTTATTTATAAATGGTAAGATATGGTATCGCCTTTTTAATGAAAGGTGTTTGCTTGCTAAACTTGATGTTAATTCAGATTTTATAAGATAAATTTAACCCGTTGGATATAATTAACAATAAATTCTATTGAAGAATCATTTACAATAAAATACATATCAAAAAAAAAATTCTGATTTTAAAAAATATTTATTATTCAATAACAAATTGATGTTCTGAAAAGGCACCAAAATTACCTTGACCAGAGAATAAAGTAGCACCGTTAGTTAAGTTTTTTATAGAATAAGTTCCTTGAACGGTTGCACTTGTATCCATTCCATCTCCATAAGCATCAAAAATTACAAAAGTGTATGTTCCGGGCGTTAAACATTTTACCATTGAAAATGTACTTCTAGCAGCAAAACCTAATGCAGCATATCCTGTAATAGCAGAACCTGCAGCATCAAAACCTCCAGAATCAATTAAGTTTAATGAAGAATCATATAATTTCCATGCTGTTTCTTCAGGATAATTGTCAAAACGGATTGACAATTCAATTGTAGTAGTATTGTTGTCGACTCCTGTTGAAAACATAGTTATATCTTGATTTGAAAAAGTACTACCACAAGCATACGTATTTCCATTTAAATCATATAACCTATAATAACCACCATTTGTTAGGCCATTGTTATTAGTATCAAAAAAAGATAAAACATAATCTCCATCTTCTAAACAAAAAGGTAAAAGTATGTTTTCCATTCCTGCATATTCACCATTGAAACCACCTTCAAAAATAGGAGTGTTTGGGTCATTAACACTAAATATTTTCCAATAGGTTTCTTCCTGAAAGGCATCGAAGTCTATTGCTAATATAGTTGTGTTTGAATTACAATTTTCTAATGGTAACACTTCTAATGACAGGATGCAATTTTTACCACCTATGTTAATATTAAAATTAGCAGTACCATATGATGAGGGTGTGCCAGTTATATTAATCATTAAATTACCTTGAAATGGTTCAAAAATTCCAGCTTCAATAGAAGCTACTAATCCAGTAACTCCAGTGGATTGAAATTGTGTAGCATCAAAATTTAAATTTCCTCCATTTGATGTAGTGTAGGGTATTTCAAATGAAAAATTAGTTACATTCTGATTTAAAACTAATGCACTATTAGCGCTATTAAAAACAACTGAATCACAATTAAGAGATTCTAAAGCAGGAGGAACATATTCAACATAATTGCTACTATAATTGAAAGTTAGTTCATCTGAATTATGTAAGAAAGATTCACCAGCACGAAAAACATGGTTACTTCCCCTTGTAATAGTTGCTTGATTACGTTTCATTGCTAAATATGATTTTCCTTCTCCCCACATTTCCATTTTAGTTTGATTATAAATGGCTTGTTTAAGAGCATCACCAGATAATGGGTCTACATAAGCATCAGCATCAGCAGCTCCACCAGTAAAACGTGACGTTACAAGTTCTTTTAATCTAGCTTTTGCTATTGCATCGCTACCCATTTTTGCAGCAGCTTCAGCACTTAACAAATAAAACTCATCAACTCTCATAAAGATGTAATCTGTAGTAACAAGTCTTTGACCTCCTGCTGTTCTTCCTGGGTGATAAAATTTATTAATTGGCATACGATTAGTTATACCAGAAGTACCATACTGTGTTCCTCTTACGTCCCCTGCTGGAATTAAAGCTAACAATCCTGTATCAATTGTTTTTCTATCACCAGCCCATTGGTAACTATAAGTGAAATAATCCATTTGCCCCCACCAGTTAACCAACTGATGCCCCATCTCTGTTGTAAGATCTACTCCCCACATCCATGATGGTGTAGATACATCATTAAATCCAGAACCAGCACCTGGGAAAGCTAATTGACCAGTTGGAGTTAAAGGATATTCGTTAGAATTAATAATTTCATCAGCCAGTGTTTTTGCTTGTGAATAATTGTTCATAAATGCATAGGCATAGGCTAAGATTCCTTTTGCAACATTTTTATCAATGTTAGTTTTACTAGGTCTTACATAATTACTAAGAAGAGTAATTGCTGTTTGAAGATCATTTCTAACTAAATTATAAATTAAATTCATTTGTACAGGAGAGTTGTTTGATTGTGCTCCATTATATAAAGGGAAAATAATTTCATTGGTATTGTATTCTTGTTGAAAACATTGTATAAGATAAAAATAGGAATGCGCTCTTAGGGCTAATGCTTGTCCTAATGCCCATCTTCTTTCGTTATCAGAGGGTAGACCTCCAAAAGGAGTTAAAGGAGTAATTATTGCATTACAAGCATGAATAATATTAAAATAATAGTCTCTAATAATTCTATTTTCATCCCTTGTGTTATCAACAGTTGAAACTAAGTTAGCAGTATTTTTATACCATCCATAAGTATTATTAGATAATGCCATATCTCCTGATAACATATCTAACCATATATCTACACCTTTTTGGCCAAAATCATTATGTTTATTTCCAGTGATTCCTCCAGGCTCATAAATCATGGCATAAAGATCATCTAAATTGGTGTAAGAATCTGTTGTATTTACAATAATTGTTTCGCCATAAGAAGTCCCAATACCATTTGTAGCAAATGGTCTTATATAATAAGTTGTATTTGGTGTAAGACCAGTTATAATTTTGTAATAATATCCTTCGCCTGAACCAATGATTGAATTACTATTTGAAATTGTTGGATTTTCTTGAGTGCTCCAACAAACTCCTCTTTGCGTTATACTAGAGTTACCATCAAATAGAACAGCTAATTCTAATGAAACAGATGTAGTATATACGAATTTTGGAATAATTTTATATAGACTTGGGTAATTATTAGTTCTAAACAACTTTTCTTCGCCATATGCAACACCAGCGTCACTTGTAGCATATGCTCTTACTCTGTATGTTGTGTTTGGAAGTAGATTATCTAATGACTCACTAAAAGTTCCTTGCCCTTGCCCATTAGTTGTATGATCCGAGTTAATGGTTGGTGTTATATCAACACTCCAGCACAAACCTCTTGCAATAACAACACCACCAGAAATGGTTACTGAACCACTGCCTAATGCAACTAAACCATCTTGATAGACAACATTATTTGTTGTTACAACTGGGAGTTGACTAGATTGAGAAAGAGGGCGCACCTCATTTACAGAAGCAGCTGCATTGTTTTTATAAATAGGATAATCCAATAAATCTACACTGCCATCACCATTTAAATCCGAAACAATATAGCCGTGAGCAGCGGTGATATTTGCAGTAGTGAATATAGGTAAATCGTCATCGTTAATAGTGCCATCTTGGTTCATATCCCCACTGTAAATAGCATAGATTCTTGGTGCCACTTCTATTTGGTTATTGCCATAAGCTTGGCTAGCAGCTGTGGTAAAATCATACGTAGTGCCATTTATAATGGCCACAGGGGTAGCACTCCAAGTCTTAATTGTATTTTTATGTTGTATCGCTATATAATATTGGGATTCGGCAAGTAAAGTAGTATCAAATTGAGCTGTTATATTGCCATTGTTAGCAAGTATAACTGTTGTAGTTGCAACAACTTGATTTACATTAAATGGACTATATAAAGCTACTGTAACTTCATCAACCTCATCATTTGAACTACTTAAACCTGCATTTTTTCGAACAGGAGTCATTTGACCTGAACCTTTATAATACCCTTGTATCATTACTTTTATTGGAATAATTACAATACAGGAAGTTGTTAATGTTGACAAGGCATCATTACAATCTGAATTATTCGTTGCATAACCTGTTGGAGGTGTGGGTGAACATAATAAAACAGGAGGACCAGCTCCAAAACCATCACCATCGGAATCAACATAATAAGTAGTCAAAGGATTTACGGTAATAGTCATTGTTTTTGATGTCGCACATTGACCATCCGAAGGTGTAAAAGTATAAGTAGTTGTAGCTGTGTTATTCAATGCTGGTGACCAAGTTCCTGAAATATAGTTATTTGACGTCATAGGTAAAGCGCTTAATGGAGCTCCTGAACAGATTGGAGCTAATTGGGTAAAGGTTGGCGTTACATTTGGATTTACCGTAATGGTCATCGTAGTTGTTGAAGCACATTGACCATCATTTGGCGTAAACGTATAGGTAGTCGTTGCTGTATTATTCAATGCAGGTGACCATGTTCCTGTGATGCTGTTATTTGATGTCGTAGGTAAAGCACTTAATGTAGCTCCTGAACAGATTGGAGCTACTTGAGTAAACGTTGGAGTGATGTTTGGATTTACTGTTATAGTAATTTCTTTTCTACAAGTAACTCCATTTGTAGTAACATCAACCCAATATTGTGTTGTAGAAGTTGGATTAACACTTATTGATGAAGTTGTTGCCCCTGTTGACCATAGATAAGATGAAAATGGAGTTCCCGTAGCGAATTGTCTTATTGGACGAACTTTATTTTGGTTTACTTTTTGTGTTATTTGTTGGTAATATGGAGTAAAATCTTGTGCATAAGCGTAAGCTCCTATTTGGGAAGAAGTCCAATATCTATTCCATTGATTTCCATTTGAATTTATGAAATTTCCAATCCCCAAAGGATTTAAGTTTTGATAAATTAAATTAAAATCATCTCTAGATGGTAAATACCAGTCACTATACCCATTTATTACTGCATTATCACAAGCTCTTGCAGCAATGTTTATTGAACTACAATTTTGAATTATTAAATTTGTATTTGTTTGTCCAGTTCCAAGTGCTGTAGATGTGCCAGCAATATTTGTTCCGTCGCAACCCCATTCCAGAGGAGTTCCATAATCAACAGACGCAACTTCTAAATACCTCCAACCATTTGTTACACTTCCTTTATCATAAAATACAAATCCACCTGATGGACCAATTGAGCCAACAGAAAAATTAGAGGTTGTTGAAGCCCCTGAGGATGCTGTTAAAGTTGTGGGTTGCCCACTACAAACAGTTGTAGATGAAGCACTAACAGTTGGGTTATTCAAACTTACAACCACAGCCAATCTTGATGTACTTTCACAACCACTAACTGTTTGAGAAGCATAATATGTTGTTCCTGTTACAAGAGCAGTTGAAGAAGCTAAAGCAGTTCCACCTGTACTTGTAGAATACCATTGAATAGAGGTTCCTGTTGCTGATAAATTGGCAACTGTTGAACCCGAACATAGGGTTTGTGAGGCAATTCCTGTTGGCGCTGAAGTCGAACATCCTGGAGTTAATGTTAATTGTGCTTCATAAAATAAAAATTGTACTTCATAAGCAGTTAATGCACGATTCCATAATCCTAAATCATCAATTACTCCCGAAAAGTTTGGAGAATATAAAGAAGCACCTAAAGTTAATAAAGATGGTATCATTTTTATATTAGATGTACAATACATAGGACTCGTTCTAACCAAAGCACCATTTACATACAAATAAGAATTATTTGAATCATATACAATAGCTACCTGTACAAAACTTGAATATGTTGAGGAGTTACTCAAACGACTAACTAAAATATTATTAGCGTGTTCAGTAACCATAACTCCATTCGTGCCTATAGAAAAACCAACACCTAAATTTGAACCTGAATTGCCCGGCACAAATGCCCAGTTTTGATTTGAATTTGCCATTGGTACACTAACAGAGCCTGGACACAAAGTACTTTCTCCAATGTAATTAGCAACTCTATTTGCTTTTACCCACATCACAATACTAAATTGATTTTGTAATGCAGTGCCCGTTACGGATTGCGTTTGAATTGAAATATTACTAGCAACTGAAGAATTAAATAGATATGCACCATCAGCATTTCCATTTCTATCGTTAGTTAATGTTGCTCCAGTAACCGTTCCATTCAACCCATTACCGCTTTGGTCGTTTGCATTTCCATTAAACGGCCAATAACCAACTAATCCATTTGTTGGGACGTAAGAAGGAACTTGTGAGTAAATCATTTGAGTTATCATAATTAAACCCAAAATTAAAAGAAGTAATTTTTTGTTTTTCATTTTATTTATTAAATTAACCTACAACGCCCCAACTATAGTTATGATATAATAAAAAATGCGTGTGACAACTGCTTAACTCGTTTATGAGGTCCTACCAAGAATACGAACAATAAAGTAAAGCAATACACACGCCTTGACGAGAGAGTATCCACATATACTTTCCCGTTGTTTTTATGAAATTTGGTCGGTTTCTTAAACAGGATTATATAGCAAACGCTATTAATTTTTACCAATAAATGTATTTACTCAATTTTAGTAAATGAAACAAAAGTAGCAAAAAAATTAAAGAATTATCTCTTTTTTAATTTACAACCGTTTGGTGGCAGTAAAAAACTACAAAATCATTGTAATCTCCTTACCTTAACACACTATTTAGAATCCTATTCTTTTATGAACTCTACTTTTTTTTGAAAGCCTCAAAAGTTTTGGTCAACACCTCAAAGTAGTTTGTAAAAACCTCTGAGGTTTTCAGGAAAAGCTCTGAGGTTTTTAGAGTATAAAACAAAAAAAACCGAGGAAAATTTCCTCGGTTGTATGCCAAAAGAATTACTCTACCTTTCGATACCTTAATTCAGTGGACATTTTGCTGAGTTTTTTGTCAGGTCTAAAACGTACTCTACCTTTTACAATGTCGGTAGCGGTAACCTCACCATGGACAAATTATAACATTGGAATTGGTTTTTATCTTTTGAACGAAACTTTTTATGCTGGTTTGAGTATTACTAATATGCTAAAAAACACTATTTTTGATTTGTATAACAATACTCAAGCCAACTCTACGCCAAACTATTATATTACCTCTGGTTATAAATTTGAATTGGTTCGCGATATTTATTTACAACCGTCCAAATTAGCGCGCGTTGTTAAAGGAGCTCGTGTTAATAACTAAATTGCAGCTATTTTAATTTGGGAAGATAAATTTATGGAAGTGTAAACTTGGATTTAAGTTCATCTGTAGGAGGATTTGCTGGATTTAGAGTTACAGATAAGTTTTTATTAGGGTATTACTACGACAGTGCAATTACAGATTTTTTTTCGAGCAATAATGGCATTCACAGCTTTTTTCTGAACATTCGTTTGGAAGATTATTGGAGAAATGACCCCAATAGTTTTTATATTTATTTAATTTATAAATAGTTACGTATTGATTTGTAATTATTTGCATTGAAACCTATTGAAATTCATTGATTTACATTGATTGGTTTACCAGATACAAATTAGTTGCTTTCGGGGTTTTGATAAAGCGCTTTTTATTCTCTTTACGTTGTTTTGCATTATGGTAAATTGTCACCAAAACAGCAACACTAACACCTACTAACAATAATGGTTTCCAATTGTTTTTTAAATAACCAATAATGTAAAATTGTGGGGGTTTGGTGTTAATTATTAGCGGCGAATTATCAACTGCTTCTGGAAATTCCAATGGCATATTTTCATAACCACTTGCTACTTTCCCATTTGTAATAATTTTATCTACAAAATGTGCTGCTTGTTTTTTCATTAAATCCTGTTGGTATGCAATGGGAAATAATTCTGCAGTTGTGGGTACTCTGTTTTGTATCTGTATCATAATATTATTTTTCTATAATGTCGATTTTATATATTTCTTTATCGGCATCTATTAAAATCAAGCCATATTCATAACATACTAGTATTTCACGATTTGTTCCATATTCTAACTCCTTACTGTGGTAAACAGGCAATTCATAGCCTTCATATACTAAAAGTCCTTTTTCGACATAGCCACGCTTTTTATAATAATCAGATTCAGAAATTTTTATTAAAACAAATCTGTTTTTTTTGGCTTTTTTTGTAAATTCACTTTCAAATTTATCGATTACTTTTCGCTTGTCATTATTGCTATCTATTCGGTGTTGCGAACAGCAATAAACTTGTCTACCATCTGTTGGAATAAATTCCATGTTGCAGTCGGGTTTTTTACAGAACTTTAGTGGATAAGTTCTATTTGAAAACCTTTTCTTGATTAAATTTTTCTTTATCATAAAAATTGTATTTAAAATTTTTCAAATATAAAAATAATTTATATATTTACATCATGGTAAATTCTTAATATTAAAAATATCCCAAAATATGAAAAAAACAACAAATGAATTAACTATTTTAGGAGCGTTGATTTCCAAAAAATATTTATTGCCTGAAAAAGATTTAGGAATTACATCGAGACAAGTTAATTATTGGAAAAGTAAGGATGTTTTACCGTTTTTTGAAAAAGAAAAAAAAGGATTCATGGATATGCGTGAAGCGCTTTGGGTATTAATTATTAATGAACTGTCTAGTATAGGAGTTGATACAAATAAGCTCCAAAAATTATCAGAAGATGTTTGGATAAAACCTTTTCAAGAAAAATATGCTGATGCCGTTTTTAAAAGAGCAATTACTGAAAAACAATTAAATCAAAAAGATAATGAAATTTTAGAACACCATTTAGGCTTTGAGCCAATAATGAATACAATTTTTAGAAAAGAGATAAATCCATTTACTGATGCATTTAAAAGTTGCTTGATTTCAAATAGAAGTGTTGTTTCATTGATTTATTGCCCAAAGACGGGCGAACATTCTTTTAATTTTAGCAATGTTGGTTTAACAGCTGATTTGAATAACTTGTATTTTGGTGAAACCTTAATAGTTATTCCATTCCTTCCACTAATTTCAAAATTAGTTGGAATTGAAATCGAAAAGAGCAATACAGATTTAGAGTATTTATCTTCTATAGAAAACCAAATTCGAAGAGTGTTGTTTTTTGACAAACCTAAACTATTAGAAATTGAAGTTCACCAAGGTGATTCACCAAAAATCACCAAAATCACCCAAGAACATAAAAAACCAGAAGAGTTAGCTAAGTTTTTTCTTACAAATAAATTACCATTGGGTTCTAAAATTATGTTAGAACCAAGATCACAAGGCAACTATAAAATAACAATAAAATCAAAGTAATATGCCAAATGTAAAACCGAATCGGTCCCTGAAATTCCAGCCCGTGAACATACAAATACGGTATGGGCCAAAAACATTTAGTTTCAAATGAAGCGGACTACTTTTTAAATTATGAAGAACTCATAAAAATAGTTCCAACATTAAAAGAGAAGCTAACACAGGAAAATTCTTTTGAATTTTCAAAACAATTATACGAGTTTACAAGAATAATTTACGAACAATACAAAAATGAAGAACAACAACTTAAAACTAAGTGATTTTAAAAACGCAATTGTTTGGTCTTACACCAGGGTATCAACTAAAGACCAATTTGTAAATAATGGGAGTATTGAAACACAAGTAAACAAAATTAAAGATTTTGCAAAGGTAAATCAATTAATCATTACCCAAGAGTTTGATGCCGAGTATGAAAGTTCTAAGCGAATAAATACGCAAAGCACGCTAAAAGAGCTTATAGATAGGATAAAGAAAACTTCTGCTTCTAAACGCCCAAAAATAATACTAATTTGGTCTCCAAGTAGATTTGGTAGAGCTGGCGCGGAACATATACAACTTTTTGTGAAACTTAGAAAAGAGTATAATGTTTTTCTTTATTCTGTAAGTACAGATAATCATACATTTAATGAAAGAGCAGAAAATGAATTTTCAACCCAGCTACTTTATGCTCAAAAAGAAAATTTCAATCGTCAAGACACTATTATCCCTGGATTGATAAATGCATTAAACAATGGTAAACTATTTGGTAGAACACCCAAAGGATATGACCATTATGGTCCTCGAGTAAAAGACCCTACAAAAGTACAAGCATTTCAAGAGATTAAAATAAGTACTGAAGGTCATTTCTTAAAGGAAGCATTCAAATTAAAAATTTATAAATCTTACACCGATACTGAAATTATAAATTGGTTAAATTCAAAAGGAGTTCAAATAAGAAAACAAAGGATTTCTGAGATTTGGCGTAATCCATTTTATACTGGAAGAATATTCAATTCTTTATTGGAAGGACGAATTGTTAAGGGTTCATGGGAGCCAATGATATCGGTAAAAGAATATAATCAATTGCAACGAATTCTCGAAGGTTCAAAGCAGTTTGGTGTTGTAAAAATTACAGGTAAAGAAGAAACTCCTCTTGTTCCAAAATTTGCTTTGTGTTCCGATTGTAACGATACTATGACCGCCTATTTAAATAAAAGCAGAAATATATATTATTATAAATGTAATTCTTGCCACAAAACGGTGAATGCTGAGAGTACTAAAAGTTCTCAAAATGTTGGTCTAAATAACGAATTTAAACAAGTTCTAGACGAATTTAAATTTTCGGATAATTTAAAAGGTTTGTTTTCGGCACAATTAAAAAAAATAATTGACAATGAACTGTCTGATTTTTCTGAGAAAAAAAGACTTACTTCTTTGGAATTAAATAACCTGAAAGAAAGTTATGATAAAATGGAATATCGATATGCAATTAATGAAATTTCAAAAGATATTTTTGACAGACAAAGTAAAAAAATAAATGATGCAATAATTCAAAAAACAAAAGAACTTGATTTTTTACCAACAAAAAAATCGAACAATGAAAATGCTACAAAATATTTTCTAAAAATCCTCCAAAACCCCAGTAAATTCTACGATTCTTTGGATTATAATAAAAAACGAAAGTTCCAATACTTAGTATTTCCAGAAGGGTTTCATTATTCGATACAAAATAGAAAATATCGAACATCAAAAACCAACACTCTATTCGAGTTAACTAAATGTATTTCAAAGAGTTATGATTCTGAAAAACAAAAAACCCATCCTCAAAAATGGGATGGGTCCTCTTTAGTAGCGGGAACAGGACTCGAACCTGTGACCTTCGGGTTATGAGCCCGACGAGCTGCCTACTGCTCT
>CANKZE010000042.1 GCA_947488545.1 Bacteroidota bacterium | reverse complement strand
AGAACACTTCGAATCGGAGAAGTTATTGAACAATATTGCCTATCACTCCTACCCTTTTCTTAGTTTAAATGAAATTGGTTTTGAACAATCAAAAATCAAAGTTGCGCATTATAATAATTCGGAAAAACTAATTTCAAATTACGAGGAAACTAGAAATTTTCCTGCTATAGAAGGTACCTCGATGGTTGCAACGCATCTTAGATTTGGGAGTGTAAGCATCAGAAAAATAGTTGCTCGTGCGGCTTCATTTGAAAAAGAAACCTATTTAAACGAACTCATTTGGAGAGAATTTTTCATGCAAATATTGTGGCATTTTCCATATACAAGTAAAAGTAGTTTCCGACCAAAATACGATGCTATTAAATGGAATAACAACGAAGACGAATTTAAAAAATGGTGCGAAGGAAAAACAGGTTATCCCTTTGTTGATGCAGGAATGCGAGAATTAAATGCCACAGGACACATGCACAATCGAGTGAGAATGATAGTCGCTAGTTTCCTTTGCAAACATTTAATGATAGATTGGCGTTGGGGAGAAACCTATTTTGCAACCAAACTTTTAGATTACGAACAATCAAGTAATGTTGGAAATTGGCAATGGGCTGCTGGCAGTGGCGTTGATGCAGCACCTTATTTTAGAATATTTAATCCTACGGAACAAGTCAAAAAATTTGATAAAGAATTAGTCTACATCAAAAAATGGATTCCTGAATTACAAGATTTTAGTTATCCTCAACCTATTGTAGATCATGTGTTTGCACGCGAAAGATGCCTTCGAATTTTTAAAGAAGCCGTTGGATAAATCTACAAATTTGCAATTACATTATAATCCAATTCATTAAAGTGATTTACAATTTTATCAGCTTTGGACAAATCCTGAAGTTTTGAATGGATACTGTTATAACCCACGCAGTAAATTCCAGCGGCTTTTGCAGCTAAAACTCCGTTGGTGCTGTCTTCAATTACAATGCAATTTTCTTTTGGTGCTTTTGATAATGAAGCAGCAAATTCAAAAATTGCCGGATGCGGTTTCGACTTTGGAAAATCTTCACCACTGACAATATTACTGAAATAAGGATGCAATCCAAAACGACGAAAAACTCGATCAATAGTAACTTTTGAAGCAGAAGAGGCCAATATCAATTCGACTCCGTTTTCATGCAAATTTTTGATAAGTTTCTCAACTCCTTCAAGTAATTCCAAATCTTCTTTATGATCAAAAGCGTCGTTGAAAATTGTTCTTTTTCTTAATATTAATTCTTCTACATCGGCATTCAAGTTAAAAATTGTATTTACTCTTTGGAATACATTGCGAGTAGAATTTCCTGTAAATGAAGTAAATAACTCTTCAGAAACATCAATATTTAACTCAGAAAAATGTTGAAAATAAGCAAATCTATGAACCGGTTCAGTATCCACAATCACACCATCCATATCGAAAATTACTGTTTGTATCATTCTTATTCTTTTTTTAATAAATTACGTATTACAGTTTCAGCGGCATACAATCCAAATAAACCTGGCATATAACTGTTTGTTCCATAAAACGATTTTTTATAATTACTTCCATCGGTAGTTTTCAAACTGCTTTGATCTTGAATTTCTGATGAAAATACTACTTTAATTCCTTTGTCAATTTTCTCTGCTTTTAGTCGTTTTTTTATGGCTTTCGCCAAAAAGCAATTCACGGTTTTACTGATATCGGCGACTTTTACTTTTGAAGCATCCATTTTTCCTCCAGCTCCCATGCTAGAAATAATTTTCACCTTTTTCCTTTTGCAAGCAATAATTAAATTCAATTTTGGGGTAACACTATCAATACAATCCAAAACATAATCATATTCGTTGCTTACAATTTCAAAAGCACGTTCTGGAGATAAAAATTCTTGAATTCTAATCAAATTTAGTTCCGGATTAATATCCTTCAATCGATCACCAACAATTTTTACTTTTGGTTGACCAACAGTTGAATGTAACGCTGGCAATTGTCGGTTGATATTTGTAATGTCTACAACATCTCCATCTACAATTGTCATGGTGCCCACTCCTGCTCTAGCTAAAAATTCAGCTGCAAAAGAGCCCACTCCGCCTAAACCAACTACTAAAACTTTAGCATTTTGTAATTTATTTAATCCTTCTGGTTTGAACAACAAAGCTGCTCTTTCAGTCCATTCTGCCATTTTATTCTCTTAATTATAATTATTTGAAGTTTTGCTTCTTATTTATTTAAAACACTAAATCCACGAATTATCACTAATTTTTAAATTAATTCGTGTTTAATTTTATTTAAAAACAGTATCAAAATTAGCGTTAATTATCACCTTCATTACTTCCGATTCTATGTTTCTATATTTTGATGCAATTTCATAAACTGCTTTTATATCTTTATCAATCGTATCCGTTTCTAAAAAAATCCGATCATTTGGAACGGAATTAAAAACCAAATCCATATCATTAATTTGAAATAATGACTTTCCAAAAGAAAGATAAAAACCATTTTTAACCAATTGGTTTGCCATTTCAATATTTTTAGAAAATCCATGAATAACAATAGGAACTGAAATGTTCATCTTCTTTTTGATGGCAATTATTTCTTGAAATGCTCCAACGCAATGAATTATAACTGGTTTTTGATATTTTTCGGCTAAAGCCAATTGTTTCTCAAAAACCATTTGCTGTAAAGCCATTGAAATTTCAATCCTTTTATCCAATCCACATTCACCAATAGCTTTACAATTTTGGTCCTGCAATTTACTTTCAATAATCTGTAAATCACTATCAATTCTATTTTCGGCAATATACCAAGGATGAATTCCAATGGAGTAATTAGGTATAGAATTGTCAAATTCCTGCGGATATTGATTCACAATTTCAATAACATCGTCTTGATTTGTATAACTATGGGTATGTAAATTGAAAAAAATCATGCTGCAAAAATAGTTTAAAAGTTATAAAGCCACAAAGTTTATTACCTTTGTAAATTCAAATATATTCCATGTTAAAAACTGCATTTTATCGCTACATAAACAACTTCAAGGGCTTTACCAGAGAAATTTGGATTCTTGCGATAATCACCTTCATCAATCGTGCAGGAACTATGGTGCTTCCGTTTTTATCAAAATACCTTAAAGAAAACTTGCACTTTTCCTACAGTCAAGTGGGATGGATTATGGTGTCTTTTGGTTTCGGATCGATGTTAGGTTCGTGGTTAGGCGGTAAATTATCTGATAAAATAGGCTTCTATAAAATCATGATATTCAGCTTATTCACAAGTGGAATTGGATTTCTATTACTTCAATTTGTAACCTCATTTGTAGGATTATGTATTGGAATGTTTAGTATTATGGTTATTGCCGATATGTTTCGACCGGCCATGTTTGTGTCGCTCGGGGCTTATGCAAAACCTGAAAATAGAACTCGCGCACTTACCTTGGTTCGAATTGCTGTAAACCTCGGTTTTGCCGCTGGACCAGCATTAGGAGGTTTAATTATTATGTCCATTGGCTACCGTGGTTTGTTTTGGGTGGACGGTTTAACCTGCATTTTAGCAATAGGATTGTTTGCTTTATTGGTAAAAGAAAAGAAAAAACCAATTAGCGAAACTGCCAAAATTGATGAATCTAAACGAATTTCCGTGTTTAAAGACAAAATTTTTTGGGTATTCCTATTTGTGAGTTTTGTCACAGCAATGATATTCTTCCAACTTTTCACCACTTTACCATTATACCATCACGAAAGATTTGGTTTAACCGAATTTGAAACTGGATTATTAATGACATTAAATGGACTTTTAATATTTGCACTCGAAATGCCAGTTGTAAGTTACTTCGAAAGAAAAAAAGTACACAAATTAAAAATCATACTTTGGGGAACTTTATTAATGTCTATTAGTTTCTATTTATTATTGATAAATATTTGGGCCGGAATTCTTGTAATCAGTATGATTTTTGTTTCCATCGGAGAAATTTTTTCGTTCCCATTCTCCAACGCATTTGCGTTAAGCCGAGCACCAGCAGGACATGAAGGTCGTTATATGGCAATTTACACGATGAGTTTCAGCACTGCAC
The DNA here is from genome assembly GCA_947488545.1 of Bacteroidota bacterium. Lineage (GTDB taxonomy): Bacteria > Bacteroidota > Bacteroidia > Flavobacteriales > Flavobacteriaceae > Flavobacterium. Next base: position 12,162 of record CANKZE010000042.1, on the reverse strand, counting down.
ATATTGTAAGTTCCAAATTAGGAATGGAAATTATCGGACATTTTGGTTACCAATGGAACTGGTTTGTAATGGGTGGTTTTGGTGTTCTAGCAGCATTTAGTTGCATTTGGATTCAAAAACAATTGAAATTAGAAACTCCCACAATCCAATAATATCAAAAGGAAATACCTATTTTTGCATCATTAAATAACAATTTATCACCATGGCCAAAGGAATTTACACTGGAATAATAGAATTAGACGAAAACGGAAATTATTTTTGCGGAGGCTATCTCCTTGATTACCAAATGGTAGCAAAGAGTTTTAAAGTCGGTGATAAAATTACTATTAAAACCGTTATTGTAAATCCTAGCGATAAATCATTTCCTATTTATGAAAAAAAATCTAGGAACTTCGCCATTGCAAACGACAAACAAGATAAAGAATACTAAATATGTTCAAAATCCTAGCCAAAATCAACAAACTCGTTTTACCAAGTTTAACGAAACAAAGATTGGATGTTACCAAAGCTAAAAATTGGCAAAAAGCACTCATCGCCTACCGCTATTACGTAACTGTAAGAGCATTAGACTAATGCAGTTTTTCAAAAACTCAATTTTGATTTATTTAAAAATACATTTGCAAATTAGACTTTAATACCTATATTTGCACCCACAAAATGGCCTCGTGGCGCAACTGAATAGCGCATCTGATTACGGCTCAGAAGGTTACTGGTTTGAATCCAGTCGAGGTCACAAAACCCTTATAAACAATGTTTGTAAGGGTTTTTTATTTTGAAGCAAATCGGCATTGTTTTCCCTCACTTTCACACCCGCTATTCGCTTTATCTCTTGTGGCGAACCCCGCCACAAAAGGATACCGCTACTATCGGGGCTAAAATTATCATTCTAAATTTCTATTGATGTTAATTTTAATAAATCGAATTATAGTTTTACAAAAAAAGCCTAATTGAATAATCAATTAGGCTTTTTAACTATTTATAAATCAATTATTTTCTTACAAAAGGAGGTAAAAGCTGACTAGAAACTTCTCCAAAACCAATTCGAACATGCGAATTTTGGCAGAATCCTTTCATGATCACAGTATCATAATCATTAATGAATTTACGCTCAGTTCCATCTTTTAATTTGATAGGATTTTTTCCACCCCAAGTCAATTCTAACATCGATCCAAAACTATCTGGAGTAGGTCCTGAAATAGTTCCCGATCCCATCATATCTCCTGAATTTACACGACACCCATTGGAAGTATGATGCGCTAACTGCTGACTCATTGTCCAATACATGTATTTAAAATTGGTTCTTGAAACCACAGTCGGTTCTCCTTTTTCTGGTTGGATAGCCACTTCCAAATTGATGTCAAATGCGTTTTTACCTTTTTGTTGTAAATACGTTAAAGGTGTTGGCTCTTGCTTTGGACTCTTCGTTCTAAAAGGTTCTAAAGCATCCATAGTTACAATCCATGGAGAAATTGAAGATGCAAAATTCTTCGCTAAAAAGGGTCCAAGTGGAACATATTCCCATTTTTGAATGTCACGAGCGCTCCAATCATTTAATAAAACCATTCCAAAAATATAATCTTCAGCTTCATGAATTGGAATATTCTCCCCCATTACATTTACATCAGTAGTAATAAATGCTGTTTCCAATTCAAAATCAATTAATCTTGAAGGTCCGAAAACAGGAGACGTTTCACCAGCTGGCAATGTTTGTCCCATTGGGCGATGAACCGGAATTCCAGATGGAATTATCGATGAACTACGACCATGATATCCTACAGGTAAATGCAACCAGTTTGGTAACAAAGCATTTTCAGGATCACGAAACATCATTCCAACATTCGTAGCGTGCTCTTTGCTTGAGTAAAAATCTGTGTAATCACCAATCAAAACAGGTAATTGCATTTCAACTTCATCAATATTGAAAATAACTACTTTTTTGTGTTTATCGTTATCACGTAACTTTGGGTTTTTTGCATCAAAAATATCGGCAATTCTATTTCGAACCAATCGCCACGTTTTTTTACCATCAGAAATAAAATCATTCAGTGTGTCTTGCATGAACATGTCATCGGTAAGTTCAATGTCTTCAAAATAATTTAATTGCTGTAAAGCGCCTAAATCTATTGCGTAATTACCAATTCTGGTTCCAACAGTTACTACATTTTCACGTGTTAAGAAAACTCCAAAAGGAATATTTTGAATTGGAAAATCGCTATCATTGGCTACTTCTAACCATGATTTTCTATTAGGATCGTTTGCTGTAATTGGCATCTTTATGTTGATTAGTTTGTTGAAAAATATGTACCAAATATATTATAAACTAGAATTTATACAAACCTTTTTTTTGTAAATTTGCGTTAAATTTAACAACTACTATAAAATGCAACACGACATCGAAATTTTCGACCTAATTTTAGAAGAACAAGACAGACAAATTCATGGAATTGAGCTTATCGCATCAGAGAATTTTGTAAGCGACCAAGTCATGGAAGCCGCAGGTTCTTGTTTGACCAATAAATATGCTGAAGGATACCCAGGAAAAAGATATTACGGAGGTTGCGAAGTAGTAGATGTGGTAGAACAAATAGCTATTGACAGAGCCAAAGCGCTTTTTGGAGCTGAATATGTTAACGTTCAACCGCACTCAGGATCTCAAGCAAATACAGCTGTATATCATGCTTGCTTGAAACCAGGTGATAAAATTTTAGGTTTCGATTTGTCTCACGGTGGGCATTTAACACACGGTTCGCCTGTAAACTTCTCGGGACGTTTGTACACTCCTTCTTTTTATGGAGTTGAAAAAGAAACTGGCCGTTTTGACTATGATAAAATTCAAGAAATTGCAACTAAAGAACAACCAAAATTAATTATCGCAGGAGCTTCAGCTTATTGTAGAGACATGGATTTTGAGCGTTTTAGAAAAATCGCTGATAGCGTTGGGGCAATTTTATTAGCCGATATTTCTCATCCTGCAGGATTAATTGCAAAAGGTTTAATGAACGATCCAATTCCTCATTGTCATATAGTAACTACAACTACCCACAAAACACTTCGTGGTCCTAGAGGTGGAATGATTTTAATGGGTAAAGATTTCGAAAATCCATTTGGTTTAACCACTCCAAAAGGAGAAATCAGAATGATGTCTTCATTACTAGATTTAGCAGTTTTTCCAGGAAATCAGGGCGGTCCATTAATGCACATAATTGCAGCAAAAGCAGTTGCATTTGGCGAAGCTTTAACAGATGAATTTTTCAGATACACACTTCAAGTTCAAAAAAATGCAAAAGCAATGGCCGAAGCATTTGTAAAAAGAGGTTATGATTTAATTTCTGGTGGAACTGACAATCATATGATGTTAATTGACCTTAGAAATAAAAATATTACTGGTAAAGAAGCAGAAAACGCATTAGTAAAAGCAGAAATTACTGTAAATAAAAACATGGTTCCATTTGATGATAAATCTCCTTTTATCACTTCTGGAATTAGAGTTGGAACCCCAGCAATTACCACTCGTGGATTAGTAGAAAGCGATATGGAAACTATCGTTGAATTGATCGACAGAGTTTTAATGAATCATACTGATGAAGCTGTAATTGAGCAAGTTGCAGACGAAGTGAATGAAATGATGGGCGAAAGAGCAATGTTTGTATTCTAATAAAAATAGATTGATGTTTAAGGTTTATTTATAAACTTTGAACCTTAAACTTTAAACTAAAATATATGTCAGTTTTAAGATTAAAATTACCTACCGATCCTAGATGGGTTAATATTGTGGAAACCAATATCGAAGAAATCCTTTCTGACCACGCTTGGTGTGAGCAAAAAGCAGCATCCAATGCAATTACAATTATCACCATCAATTCGGAATACCCAGATTTAGTTTCGGATATGTTGGCTTTAGCCAAAGAAGAAATCGAGCACTTTGAGATGGTTCACAATATCATAAAAAAACGCGGTTTGACACTAGCTAGAGAACGCAAAGATGAATATGTTGGCGAATTAGCGCAATACATGAAAAAAAGCAATACTGGAAGTCGTGTTTCAGGATTTGTAGAACGCATGTTGTTTTCGGCAATGATTGAAGCTAGAAGTTGCGAGCGATTTAAAGTACTCTCTGAGAATATTAAAGACGAAGAATTGTCTAATTTTTACAGAGATTTAATGGAAAGTGAAGCCGGACATTACACTACTTTTATAACTTATGCCAGAAAATACGGTCAAGGAATTGACGTTGAAAAAAGATGGCGCGAATGGCTTGAATTTGAAGCTTCTATAATTGAAAATTATGGAAAACGCGAAACAATGCATGGATAAATATTATACCATTTTCATAAATGATAGTAATTTCTGAAGCCAATTCATCCGATTTTAATACGATTCGAGAAATTGCTTATACCACTTGGCCCGATACTTACGGGGCAATTATTTCCAAAGAACAATTGGATTACATGCTAGATAAATTCTATAGTGATGCTACTCTAAATGATAATCTTAACAATAAAAACCATTATTTTTTATTGGCTAAAGAAAATAACAATTGCCTGGGTTTTGCATCGTATGAACCTGATTATTTAGGGGAGAAAGTCGTTCGTTTACACAAAATTTACCTACTCCCTGAAGCACAAGGAAAAGGCGTGGGCAAATTACTGATTTCTGCAATAGAAAAAATAGCGATTCAGCTCAATCAAAACGGAATTTCATTAAATGTAAATCGGTTTAATAAAGCCTTTGATTTTTACACTAAAATAGGTTTTGAGTGCATTGGCGAAGAAGATATCGAATTGGATTTTGGTTACCTTATGGAAGATTTCAAGATGCTAAAAAAACTCAGCTAACTATTTTACGATAATATCGTATTTGTAAAGCAACCCTTTTACCCCTTCTAAAGAAAAAATAGCTTTCTTAATTTTGGTGCTTTCCGGATTAATTGTGTAATTAAAACTGGTTTTAAAATTGGTTTTTGAAGCATTGGCTTTGTCAAACTCACTTCGGTACAAATCGCAGTTTTCAAAAACTACCTCACTTAAATCGGCCGCCATAAAGTCAACAGCTACAAGGCTTGTATTGGTAAATGTGGTTCCTTTTAACTTCAAAGCGTAAAACTTCGAAAAGTCTAAAATGCAATCTTTAAAGTGAATTTCAAAGATGAATTTGTCAATCATAGCGAAATTCACATCGCTAATTTTACAATTATTAAAATAAACGGTTCTCAGGGAAGTATGATTGATTTTAGCACCATTGAAATTGCAATTCACAAACTTGCAATCGATAAAACTGGCGGCTAGGAAAATGCAATTGGTAAAATTACAATCTATGAAAGTGCAGTTTTCATATTCTTTGTAACTGATTTCACTCTCGCTATAAACGATTCCTTTAAACTCAGTATTCAGAATATAGTTAGTACTATTCAAGTTATTGTATTTTTGATTTTAATTCTTGGGCGTCGATTGAGCTGTGAGAAACATCATAAACCGACTTCCCTCCTACTATTAACAATAATTGAGGTGATTGATGTACCACATTAAAACGAGAGGCAATTTCATTGGATACCTCCCTAAAAGAAATTAAATCGAGGAAATAAGCAGCAACACTTTCGCCTAAATCGTATTCATTTTCAAAATTCTTCAAAGCCATTCTGCTGATACTGCAACGCGTACTGTGTTTGAATATAATAACCGGCATTTGCTCAGAAAGCGCAATAATTTCCTCAATTTGACCCAAATGTTCCATTGGAGTCCAGGTAATATTGGATAAATTAGAATTGGGTTTTGGCTCCCCGAAAATGGAATTAAAAATACTCATAGTGATTCAGATGAATTTTGATTTTACAAAGTTATCTAAATTAGTTTAGATGTTGTTCTTGAATCAATTAATTATTTAATTTAAAAGTTAAAATTGAAATACGTGTTACAAACTTGAAAAAGTATTAGTTTAGCTGAGTTAGCATAATAGAAATGTCCAATATTATGCTAAATTATCTAGAATAGCTTTGAAAGAAGTATTAGGAAACTTAAGTTTGCAAATAAATTTATAAAAGTTATGATTTCATACAATACTAAGGACTGGTTTTCTTTTATTTTTAAGTTTCATAAGTCAGACACCTTCAGAACCCTTTTCCCAATAATGATCGCCATCGGTCTTTATTCTGCAATTATTGGGTATTTAGAAATAGAATATTGGAAATTGCCACAAGACAGCTATATAAAAAATATAACAACAATGCATGGAATGTTAGGATTCGTAATTTCATTATTGTTGGTTTTCAGAACAAATACCGCATATGACCGATGGTGGGAAGGACGGAAATTATGGGGTTCATTAGTCAATAATAGTCGTAATTTTGCAATAAAGTTATCCGGAATCTTGAAAGAGGAAAGTGACCGTGTCTATTTTCGTAAAATGATACCAAGTTACGCTTCCATTTTACACAAACATTTAAATAACAACGATACCAGCAAGCAACTTTTTGAAGATGTAGAATTAGAGATTGACCTTCAAAAACACAAGCCCAATCAAGTAGCAAAAATGATGTTTTTAAAAATTAATGATCTTTACGATTCTAAAAAAATCACTGGAGATCAATTAATAATTTTAAATAACGAAGTGCAATCCTTTAGTGAAATATGTGGTGCTTGTGAACGAATAAAAAACACCCCCATACCTTACTCTTACAGTGCTTTCCTGAAAAAGTTTATCTTTTTCTATGTAATGACACTTCCATTTGGATATTCATTTACACTTGGCTACTATGTAGCACCTGTCGTGATATTTGTATTCTATGTACTGGCAAGTTTAGAACTCATTGCCGAAGAAATCGAAGATCCATTTGGTACAGATGAAAACGATTTGCCAACACATAAAATCACCGAAAACATAAAAAAACACATTGAAGAAATAATTTAGTTTACTATAAAATTAACTAAAAATAAAAAATGTTAGAAACGATAGTCTTTAGGATTTGGAGCATTTTCTAAATGAATTCAAAATATAAATCTATCGATAAAATATCATCTCAATTTATAAAAATAACTATTTTTGCAGTCTAAAATTTTAGCTATGGCAAATAACAAATACAAAATAGCGGTTGTACAATTAAATTTGAACGATGTTGCCGAGAACAACCTTAAAAAATGTTTGTCTTGGGTTCGTGAGGCAGCAAAAATGGGTGCCGAAGTGATCTCTTTACCTGAATTATATAGCAGTCATTACTTTTGTCAAAGTGAAGATGTCGATAATTTTGCTTTAGCAGAACCACTTTATAGTACATCATTTATCGCTTTTAGCGAATTAGCGAAAGAGTTGGGAGTGGTAATTATTGTTCCGTTTTTTGAGAAAAGAATGGCTGGAATTTACCATAATAGCGCCTATATTATTGATACCGATGGATCGGAAGCGGGATTGTACCGTAAAATGCATATTCCAGATGATCCACATTTTTATGAGAAATTCTACTTTACCCCTGGCGATCTAGGTTTTAAAGCTTTTCCAACTAACAAAGGAAAAATTGGAACATTAATTTGTTGGGACCAATGGTTTCCTGAAGCGGCTCGTTTAACGGCTCTGCAAGGTGCCGAAGTTTTGTTTTATCCAACAGCTATTGGTTGGCATCCATTGGAAAAAGAACAATATGGCGAAAACCAACACGGCGCATGGATGAACGTAATGAAGGGACACGCTGTTGCAAATGGAGTTTATGTTGCTGCTGCTAACAGAATTGGTTTGGAACAATATTTACCAAACACTTCGGGGATTGAATTTTGGGGATCCTCATTTATAGCTGGACCACAAGGAGAAATATTGGCGCAAGCCTCACACGATAAAGAAGAAATTTTGATTGCAGAAGTCGATTTAGACTTACAAGAAAATGTGCGTCAGAATTGGCCATTTTTACGTGATAGAAGAATTGATGCTTTTGAAGACATTACTAAAAGAGCCATAGAATAATGACAAATTCAAGACGATTTCCAGCAGAATGGGAAAAACAACAAGGAATTTTACTTTGTTTCCCTCATAACGGTAACGATTGGCCTGGAAAATACGAGGCGATTCAATGGGCGTTTGTAGAATTCATCAAAAAAGCAACCACATTTGAAGAGGTTGTTTTGGTTGTTGCCGATGAAAAATTGAAAGCAAAAGTTATCGGAATGCTTGAAATTGCTGAAGTTAATATTAAAGCAGTTTCATTTATAATACACAAAACAAATAGAAGTTGGATGCGCGATTCCGGTCCAATTATTTTAAAAAATGGAACTAAAAGAGAAGCTTTAGACTTTAATTTTAATGGTTGGGCAAAATACAACAACTATCAATTGGACAAATGGGTTCCAAGGATGGTAGCGAAATTTTTAGATATTCCGGTCCAACAAGTTACTTATAAAGGAAAACCCGTTATTGTTGAAGGTGGCGCGATTGAAACCAACGGAAAAGGAACGCTAATTACTTCTGAAGAATGCTTGATGCATCCTTCTATACAAGTTAGAAATCAAAATTTTACTAAAGAAGATTACGAAGCAGTTTTCAAAGAATACCTTGGAATTAGCAATGTTATTTGGTTAGGAAACGGAATTGAAGGCGATGATACTCATGGTCATATTGATGATTTATGTCGTTTTGTAAATGAAAACACAGTAGTTACCATTGTAGAATCTGATAAAAAAGACAGTAATTACCAACCGTTGCAAGACAATTTAAAAAGGCTACAAAACGCGAAATTAGAAAATGGAAAACCATTAAACATTGTAGAATTACCAATGCCGAAAAGAATTTATTTTGACGGTATTGTTTTACCTGCAAGTTATGCTAATTTTTTAATATTAAATAAATGTGTGTTGGTGCCAACTTTCAATGATTCTAATGATAGAGTGGCGTTAAATATTCTCGCTGATTGTTTCCCAGATCGAGAAATTATAGGAATTAGCGCAATTGATTTAATTTGGGGATTTGGAACGCTACATTGTTTAAGCCAGCAAATTCCGGCTTAAGAGATAAAAAAAAACACCGACATAACTGTTGGTGTTTTTTTTTGAATTATAACTAACTATTATTTGTCTTTTGTAAATAAGAACGTTTGACCGTTAATCATTAAATTTAATTCTGTTTTAGCTTCATTAAATTGGATTGTTAAACCAGCTTGTTCAAAAGTAAATTTGTCTTTTCCAGCACTTTCAAGTGGAATATTAGGTTGTCCTGTAGCTTTTGCAACAAGCGAACCGTCTTCCTCAGAAATTACTATTTTAATTGGAATCATTGTACTTGAATAAGTTCCAAAATAAGGATCTAAAATAACGTCTTTTTCTAATTCACCAGCAGCTGGAGTCCATGTGTTATTTGCAGTATTTACATCTGGAAAAACATGTTCTGGATCTAAAGTAATGTTTTCAATTTCCTCAGTTGAATCATATTTAAATGACCAATCAACATTTTTTTGCCAAATTTCAACTGGTAAATTCACTCTTTTTACAACACCACTTTTAAATTTGATATCTAAGATAACAGGAAGAGGCATTTTTTCTAAGTTCTCTAATGAAATCACCGCTCCTAATTTTGGATTGTTTTTCACATATTTAACTTTAGTAATTGCTTGGTCAAAACGCCAGTTATTGATAAACCAACCTCTCCAAAACCAATTTAAATCTTCACCAGCAACGTTTTCAATAGTTCTGAAGAAATCATCTGGAGTTGGGTGTTTGAAAGCCCATCTTGCCACATAAGTTTTAAAAGCATTATCAAAACGTTCTTTACCTAAAATTTGTTCTCTCAACATAATCAATCCTGCTGAAGGTTTGTAATAGGCTAACATTCCCATATTCATTTCTTTAAAACAATCAGGAGCTGTAAAAATAGGTTCGATTGACGGTCTTGTGAATGCTTCAGACATTTGGTGCATATCAGTTGCCGGAGATTTGTATTCCCCATTATTGAAATCTACAGAGCTCAACGAATTGATGAATGTATTGAAACCTTCGTCCATCCAAGCGAATAATCTTTCGTTAGAACCCACAATCATTGGGAACCAAATGTGCCCAAATTCATGATCTGTAACTCCCCATAATTCTTCTCCTTTTGATTCCCATCCGCAGAAAACAATTCCTGGATATTCCATTCCACCCTCATTACCAGCTACATTAGTTGCTGCTGGATAAGGATATTCAAACCATCTTTTTGAGTAATTTTCAATTGATGTTTTTGTATATTCTGTTGAACGTCCCCAAGCTGAATCGCCTTCACATTCCACTGGATAAGCAGAAATAGCAAGTGATTTTTTACCACTTGGTAAGTTAATTCTAGCAGCATCGATAATAAATGCAGCAGAAGAAGCGAAAGAAACGTCTCTAGAATTTTTAATTTTAAAACGCCAAGTTAATGTTGGTTTCGTCAATGGATTTGAAACTGCTTTAGCTACATCATCTGCAGAACGAATTACAACCGTTTTTTCACTATTTGCAGCAGCAGCCCATAATTTTTGTTGTTTGTCAGAATAAACTTCATTCGCATTAACCAATTCTCCAGAACAAACCACAACATGATTTGAAGGCGCAGTAATATTCACATCAAAATCACCATATTCTAAATAAAACTCACCAGCACCTTGATAAGGAGGTGTATTCCAACCTTTTACATCGTCGTAAACACACATTCTGGGATACCATTGAGCGATGGTGAAAACTTTACCATTTTTAGTATCTAAAACTCCTGTTCTATCTGAACCGTATTTTGGAGAAATGTAGGAGAATTCTATTTTTAATTTCACAGAAGCACCGTTCGCATTTAATTCTTGCGGAAGAGAAATTTTCATTCTGGTATCGTTAATTTCAAATTTAGCGTCTTTTTCAACTACTTTTCCGCCAACATTCGTAACCACTTTAACCGATTTGATTTTGTGACCTCCGTCAAATTTTTCACCTCTTGCACCGTTACGGCTTCCTTTTATAGGAACTACAGCGTTTCCACGAGAATCATTTTTGAATAAATTTTGATCAACGTTCATCCAAAGGAATGACAATTTATCAGGACTATTGTTCGTATAAGTCAACGTTTCTGAACCAATAATTTCACTTGTTTTGTCATTTAAACTAGCTGACAATTGGTAATCGGCTCTATTTTGCCAATATTTTTCACCAGGCTGTCCACTTGCTGAACGAGTTGCTGTTCCATTTTTAGTATAGAAATTTGGAGCAAAAGCTTCAACATAACTATAATTTGAAACTTTTTTTGTTTCAGTTGCAGGAGTTTGCTGAGCAAATGCAACCACTGATCCGAAAAGTAAAGCAGAAAATAATAACGCTTTAGTAAATTTGTTTTTCATTTATTTAGTGTTTTTAGATGGAGACGAATTATTTATTGTATTGTTACAAATGAGGTAAACAATTCCTAATAATTCGAATTCCAAAGTTGCTATTTTTTCTTCAAATAAAAATATATTTAACATAAATTAATGAAAGTTTCACTTTGTGAATAGTAGAAATACTATTTTTGCTAAAAATCATTACAATTGAAAATCATCTTATCCAACTCAGAACTTACTGCGACAATTGACTCCTTTGGTGCAGAATTAATTTCTTTAAAAAACAATAACAATCGAGAGTATATTTGGGAAGGAAATCCAGATTATTGGGGTAAGCACTCCCCTATTTTATTTCCAATTGTGGGAAGTTTAAAGAACAACAGCTACCGCTACAATAATTCTATTTTTCATTTACCGAGACATGGATTTGCTAGAGAAATGGATTTTGATGTTATAGAACAATCTAATGGAAAAGTAGTTTTTTCTTTAAAAGAAACCGCAGCTACATTAGAAAAATACCCATTTAAATTTGAATTACAAATAAGTTACACTTTAACCAATACTGAATTAAAAATAGGATTCAATGTAATCAATAATAATCCGTTTTCAATGCCATTTTCAATTGGAGCCCACCCCGCATTTGCAATAGCGAATAATTTCGAGAGCTACGAATTGTTATTTGAAAAATCAGAAAATTTAGTAGTTTCAAAATTGGAAAATGACTTGATTTCAAATACTACTTATAAATTGCCATTAGAGAATAATAGCTTACCTTTAAAGTATTCATTATTTGAAAATGATGCTTTAATTTTTAAAACAATAGAATCTAAATCGGTTACTATTACTGAAAATGGTATTCCGTTTTTAAAAGTACATTT
>CANKZE010000041.1 GCA_947488545.1 Bacteroidota bacterium | reverse complement strand
AGCGCATTGTTTCTTTCGAAATCATTCGTTTTTTATTCAATAGAATTGAGGTCAGCCAATTCCATCTCCAAGCCAATTCCGTTTGCCAATATGCAGCGTAGAATTTGGGTTTTCCAACATTTAAAGCAATCGCAATTTCATTAAATATTGTTTCGTAAGAATAATTATTTTCAATGGCAATATAGCGTTGGCCATTTTCTTTTTCATCAATTTTTGACATCGCCATAATCAATAAATTTACCACATCGTTTACCGATATAAACCCAGAAGTCCCTTTGGTGTAGAATTTTAATCCATTGGCTACAGCCGTAAAAAGTTTTCCGCTGCCTTGTTTCCAAAACCCAGGACCTAAAATAATCCCAGGATTGATTACCACCACTTGAAGCCCTTCTTGTTGACCTCTCCAAATTTCCATTTCGGCACCATATTTTGAAATGGCGTAATCGCTGTGGTGTTTTTCAGGATTCCATTCGGTTTCTTCAGTGATAATTGTTTCGTGTTCTTTTAAATCTCCCAAAGCGGCAATCGAACTTACAAATCCTACTTTTTTCATACCATGGGAAAGAGAGAGATTCACAATATTTGCAGTTCCTTCAATGTTGGTTTTCCTTAGTAATTCCTCATCCTTAGGGTCAAATGAAATTAACGCGGCGCAATGAAATACCGAATCGATATTTGCGAAAGCGATTTCTAAGGAAGGAATATCAGTAATATCGGCTTGGATCCATTCGATTTTATCAAATAAATGGCTTTTTTCATATAATTCGAATAGCGATTTCGTAGCCAAAATAGAAGCTTCATTTCTATAAATAGCTCGAATTTTCTCCCCATTTTCTAGCAATTGCAATGCCAAATGAGAACCCACTAAACCCGTTGCACCAGTTATTAATATCATAGTACGAAAGTACAAAATAGGAAGTAGGAAACATATTTTTTTTCGAATTACCGAATAAACAAATCAACAAATCAACATTAAATTTTATCTTTGCACAAATTGATTGAAAATGAAGAATATTATAGAAGAATTGCAATGGCGTGGACTGGTTCACGATATTATGCCGGGAACTGAAGAACAATTGTTGAAAGAAATGACAACGACCTATATTGGATTTGATCCAACTTCTGATTCTTTGCATATTGGTAGCCTTGTGCCTATAATATTATTGGTGCACCTAGAAAATTTTGGTCATAAACCTATTGCACTTGTTGGCGGAGCTACCGGAATGATTGGCGATCCATCGGGGAAATCTGACGAAAGAAACTTGTTGGACGAAGCTACTTTAAATCATAATGTGGAGGGAATCAAGACCGTTTTATCACGCTTTTTAAACTTCAATTCTTCGGCTTCGAATGCACCAATTTTAGTAAATAACTACGATTGGATGAAACAATTGTCCTTTATCAATTTTGCTCGAGATGTGGGTAAACGAATTACGGTGAATTATATGATGGCGAAAGATTCGGTTAAAAAACGACTTTCAGGTGAGGGCGAAGGAATGTCATTTACAGAATTTACTTACCAATTAATTCAAGGTTACGATTTCTATCATTTGCACAAAGAATACAACTGTTTGCTTCAAATGGGAGGTTCAGACCAATGGGGAAATATTACAACGGGAACGGAATTAGTGCGAAGAATGAACGCCGAAGGTGCTAAGGCATTTGCGATGACTTGCCCTTTAATTACTAAGGCTGACGGATCTAAATTTGGAAAATCCGAAGGTGGCAATGTTTGGCTTACCGCCGATAAAACTTCGGTTTATAAATTCTACCAATTTTGGTTAAACACTACTGATGTTGATGCTGAAAAGTACATTAAAATCTTTACTTTTTTAGATAAAAATACGATTGATAGCTTAATTGCAACGCACCATGAAGCGCCGCATTTAAGAGTTTTACAGAAAAAATTAGCAGAAGAAGTAACCACTTTTGTTCACTCTGCTGCCGATTTAGAAAAAGCAATTCAAGCGTCGGCAATATTGTTTGGAAATGCTACTTCTGAAGATTTGAAACAATTAGACGAAGCTACATTTTTAGAAGTTTTTGATGGTGTTCCTCAAGCCAATATCTCAAGAAATGAAATTGACAATGGAATTGATATTGTATCGGTATTAAATGAAAAAACAGGCTTTTTTAAGTCAAATGGAGAAGCGAGAAGAGCTTTATCGGCTAATTCAATTGCTGTAAATAAGGAAAAAGTAACTGAGGAATTTAGCCTTACCAATGCGAATTTGATCAACAACCAATTTGTATTATTGCAAAGCGGAAAGAAAAATTATTTTGTAATTCGAGTGGTTTAATTGGAAGATTTGTTTAATCATTTAATCGAAGCATCGGTTTCCGGTTAACCGATTAACCAAATAACCAAATCAACTTTTCAATAAACCATCAAATTACAACCTCGAATATCGGAATTATCAAAACGTCCCAATACTTCAAATGAGTTATTGGGATTTTTTTTACCCAAATCTTGTGTGGCAATAAAAGAACAAGAGTTGATATTGGCTAAATCAATAACATTTATTCCACCCGTTTTTCCATCATTTACGTAAGTTAGAGCATCTTCAGTATCCCGAATTAAGACTTGCATCCACGATGGGCATTCAAAAATACCGTTGCCCAAAGAATAAGCTTGCGACAATAATTCGGTCATTCCATATTCAGAATGGATCGCCGTTACGCCAAAACCTTTACAGAGTTGGTCGTGCAATTCTTCACGAATCATTTCCTTGCGTTTCCCTTTCATGCCGCCCGTTTCCATAATAAAAGTATTATTTAATTGGAATTTATGTTGCTCCACTAAATCCAATAGGGCGTAGGTCACACCAATTAATAGTACATTTTGACCTGAATTGTCAAGGGAAATTAATTTTTCAGTTAAAGCGTTGTAATTGTTGAGGTAAAAACCACTTTCGGTATGGTTAGTTTTCTCAATTAAATCCTTAAACATATATATTAAGGAAGAACCTTCGCGCTCAAGGTAGGATGGAAGCAAGGCCAAAACCACATAATCTTCAATGTTGCCATAAAATTGAGCAAAGCCTTTTCGGTAACTTTCTTCATAAATTGAAACATCGGTAACGCAATGGCGGCTGGTAATTTGTCCCGAAGTTCCGCTGCTGGTAAAAGTTTCTTGAATGGGATTGGTATTGGAAACGACCGAATGACTTTTGAAAAACTGAATTGGCAAAAACGGAATTTGCTTTAGCGATTTAACTGCTGAAACTTTCACTTTCATAAATTCGCAAAACTCTTTATAAACCAAGTTATTTTCATATTGAAAACGGAACACTTTAAGCGCTATTTTCTCAAATTGTTTTTGGTTTGAAATGCTGAATATGTCGGAAGTTGGAATCAAGAATTGTTTTTTGCAAAGGTAATTAAATATTAAAAAGGAGTTCAAATTACTTTTGAATTCTAATAAAAACGAATAGAATTGGGGAATTCACCATAATATTATCATAAATAAACGAAATGATAGTGGTATCGATATTATTTAGACTACATTTGAGCATTATTATAAAAAAGTACATATGAATATTTTCGTTGGAAGCCTTCCTTTTAGTATTGAGGAAGTAGATTTAAGAGAGTCTTTCGAGGCTTATGGAGCTGTTGACTCAGTTAAAATTATTACAGATAAATTTACTGGAAGAAGTAAAGGATTTGGATTTGTTGAAATGCCAAACGATGAGGAAGCTCAAAAAGCTATCGATGAGTTGAATGGTGCAACTGTTCAAGGTCGTGCAATTGTGGTAAACAAATCTGAACCAAAACCAGAAGGTGAAAGAAGAAGTTTTAACAACAACCGTGGAGGAGACTCAAGAGGTGGATATGGTGGAGGAAACAACAGAGGTGGATATTAATCACTTTATTGAAATTTTACAATCCTAAATCTTATATAGTTTAGACTATAAAAAACCGTTCTAATTGAACGGTTTTTTTTGTGCCTTTAAATAAAAAAAGCACCAGTCTTGAAACTGATGCTTTTGAAAAATAGTTGGATACTATTATTTTTTCTTTCCTTTTGCAGGAGCTTTTGCTGCTTTCGCTGCTTCTTGAGCTGCTTTCATAGCCGCACGAGAAATTCTCACTTGACAAACAACAGTGTTGTCTGGGTGCATTAACTTATAATTGTCAGAAACTAATTTCGTAACATATAATTTATTCCCCATTTCAAGTTCAGAAATGTTAGCCTCAACAAAATCAGGAAGATTTTTTGGTAATGCTTTTACTTTTAATTTACGAGTGTTTAAACGTAAAACCCCTCCAAGTAAAACTCCAGGAGAAACACCTGTAATTTTCACAGGAACTTCCATAGTGATTTCTTTGTTATCAAATAATTGAAAGAAGTCAATGTGTAAAAGTTTGTCTGTAATAGGGTGAACTTGAACGTCTTGTAAAACTGCATTGTATGATTTACCTTCACCTACCTCGATAACAACTGTGTGTGCGTTAGGAGTGTAAATCAACTTTTGGAATGCTCTTTCGTCTGCTGAGAAATGAACTGGTTGATCTCCTCCGTATAACACGCAAGGAACCGCTCCAGCATTACGTAAGGCTTTAGTTGACACTTTGCCCACGCTTTCTCTTTCTGATCCTTTAATTGTAATCGATTTCATTGTAAAAATATATAGTTAATAATTATAAAATACTGTTTTAGGCAAAAAGCTTTAGGCTTTATGCGAGATGTAATTCCGGTCAGTTTTATGCTTATTGCTTAAAGCTTAAGGCATATTGCTTTTGGTTACATCAAAAATTTTCCACTAATGGAAGTGTTGTTTTGTACCATTTTCATTACTTCCGCAAAAAGTGGCGCACAACTCAGGACTCTTATTTTCTTTGATTCCTGTTTTAAAGGAATTGAGTCGGTAACTATTAATTCAAGTAATTTTGAGTTTTCGATTTTCTCATAGGCACCACCTGATAAAATGGGGTGAGTACAAATGGCTCTTACGCTCAAAGCTCCTTTTTCAATCATTAAATCTGCGGCTTTCGCCAATGTGCCTCCGGTATCAATCATGTCATCCACAAGGATTACATTTCTACCTTTAACTTCACCAATCAACTCCATAGTATCAATTACGTTGGCGATTTTTCTTTGTTTGTAACAAATTACAACATCAGATTCTAAAAATTTAGAATACGCATAAGCTCTTTTTGAACCTCCCATATCAGGAGAAGCTATTGTCAAATTATCTAAATTTAAACTTTTTACGTAAGGTAAAAATATAGTTGACGCAAACAAGTGATCTACTGGTTTTTCAAAGAATCCTTGAATTTGATCTGCATGCAAATCCATTGTCATAATTCTTGTAGCTCCTGCAGTTTCTAACAATTTTGCAGTCAGTTTCGCTCCAATTGGAACTCTTGGCTTGTCTTTTCTGTCTTGTCTTGCCCAACCGAAGTAAGGAATAACTGCAGTAATGTGTCTTGCCGAGGCTCTTTTTGCAGCGTCTATCATCAGCAATAATTCCATCAGATTATCTGAGCTTGGAAAAGTAGAGCAAACAATAAAAACTCGAATTCCTCTTATTGACTCTTCGTAAGAAGGCTGGAATTCACCATCACTATATTTAGAGAACGTAACTTTACCTAACGGCATTCCATAGCTTTTGGCTATTTGTTCCGCCAAATATACACTTTGGGAACATGCAAATATTTTTGCATCTGGTTCTTGATGTGACATTTTAATCTGTTGTTTTATTCCTTGACACCCTTTGTAATTAGGCTATTTTATAAAAACAGACCTAATAATTATAAATGCCTCGGATGTAGTTAGTTAGTTGTGTTTCGTTTTACCGAGCTGCAAATTTAGTAATAAAATTGAACTGGGAAAGGAAAATTTAGAGTATTTTGTATATTAAATGTAAATATAATTTCTACATTTGCACCGTGTTAAAGGAATTGAAGTTCGTTTTTACTAACATTCTTCTCTTTTATTGCGTTTAAATAGTGGTTTTATAACTATTATTTATGTCTGTCAAGCCCGAATGGCGGAATTGGTAGACGCGCTGGTCTCAAACACCTGTGGGAAACCGTGCCGGTTCGACTCCGGCTTCGGGTACATTAAAAGTCCGTAATTGTATTGTTAATCGATCTATTACGGGCTTTTTTCATTGAACTTGCCCGACCATTGCCCGACAATTCTGAAAGTATATTTTATTTTAATTAAATTATGCTCAAATAAATATTAAATTAAAAAATTATAAATAAATTTGATGTTAACAAAAAAATCATATATAAAATCATTTCTATAAGAAATAAGTATTCCATAGAGATTAAAGGTGCAAAATATGATTTTAATGGCATTAATAGTATTGTTAAGATTAAGAAACAACTATTGGAATAAGCACTTTCACACTTTGAATAAATTTATATTTTTAAAAATTTCGAATATGAAATATAACTATTTATTAATAATCTTGTTAATATTTGCCAAAGTAGTTTCTCAAAATTCTAATATAGGATTTGATAATTACAACACTCAAGCCTTTAATCTTAAAGCAAATGAGCTAACTTATTTTAATATGCTTTATAGTTTTGATAATGCAAAAAAAAATATTGAAGACTTTGAAAAAAGTAATGGTAATTTAAATTATGATTTTTCTTATAAATCTTTGAGTAGTTTTGAGAAAGATTACCAAAAATGGAAAAAAATAAGAATTGCTTCAAAGTTTATATATTTAATGAATATTAATCCATTTTCAGAAAGTAAAAATTATTTTGAACTTTATTGGAAAAGAACTGCTGAATCTTTTGATTTTTATGATCCTTTTTATTTGAGAGAGTATTATGGTCATAGTTATAGAGACCGATTTGATTATTCTTATTCATATTTTAAATTAATGAATGAACAATTTAATTTTGATTTATATTATTATGATCATCCTGAATTAATTGATCAAAAAGTTTCAGATATCCCCAAGGAAGCTTTCAACAATGATAAATATTTTTGTGAGCGTTATGATTATTACAATGAAGTAAAAAGATCAAAAGTTGAATTAATTATTGAAAATTTAGCGATGCTAACTCCATTAGCAATATATTGTATAATTATTTTTTTGTTTTTTAAACTACAATATGTAAAAAATATTTTGAATAAATTTATATTTTTTGGTTATAAAAAAAATATTCATTTAACTAATAAGTTAAAATTAGTATTAAAATATTTATTGGTAATTATTAGCTTGTTTTTTATATATGATATTATAGATAATTTAAGGTTAATTCCAAAAGGATATGGAGTAATGAAACGATTTTATACTCCTAATGGTATATTAGAACAAGCTTTGGAGAGTCCTTATTTATACGATGATATTAATAAATATGCTCAGATAAAAGAAGGTTGGCATTTTGTTTTATTTAAATATATGTTTTTAGTACTATTTGCTTATGTAATATCAATAATATTTTCACTAAATAAAATGAATTTAAATAATAAATCATAAGCTTAACTTTTTCTAATTATTTGAATATATATAAGTTTCTAAATCTTACTTTTATTTTTTCTTTGACTAAATTTAATGTATATAATTTAAGGGTTTAGTTTTGGGTAAATATTTGATAAAATTAACTTTTTGTTATTTTTAATATTAAAAGGTTAGGGTTTTTTATTTCCGAATAATTCACGGATTTTTTTCGAAGTGGGGTCAAACTTTTTTAGGTTGACCTGCTTCGGGTACATTTATTAAAACTAACTACTTATAAATAAGATAGTTATGGTTTTTATTCCCGAATAATTCACGTTGGAAAGCCCCTCTAAAACCCAAATAAATTACTTTATTTAATTATTTTCGTATCTTGCAACCGATTACTTTTAAAATCAAACCCTATTTAAACAATTCGTAATTTTATTTATATGAAAAAAATTATACTATTTATATTTCTTTTTTCCTCAGTAGCATTCTTTGGTCAAATCTCAGGATTAAATCAACCAACGGTTAATAATAAAGTTTGCGACGATAATTATGACGGGTTTGCATCGTTTTCAATGGCTGCAATATCAGGTGAAATTGTAGGTCAAATAACTCCTACGCTATTGGTAACTCACCATTTATCTCAAAGTGATGCCGCAACAGGAGCCAATCCATTGCCCAACACATATATTAATACGGTTGTAAATACTCAGTTGATTTTTGCAAAAGTGGTAAATATTACCACCAATCAAACTCAAATTGTTACTTATAATTTAGTGGTGAACCCAAGACCTGCGGTGATCACCTATTCAATGAATATTTGTGACAACGATGGAACGGTAAATGGATTAACTACTACTTCTCCATTGTCTAATTTCAATCCGTATTTTTCAACGAATAATCAATATGCAGTTTCCTATTTTAGAACTCAAACAGACGCGCAAGCAAATACAAATCCTTTAATTCAAACTATACCATACACTAATATTAATCCCTACCAAGAAGTACTTTTTGTGAGAGTTCAAACTAGCGCTGGGTGTTTCTCTGTTTCACAATTGGTATTAATGGTTCAATCTTGTGCAACAACCTGTCCAAGTCCAACTGCAATTACAGCTTCTAATATTACTGCTACTTCTGCAGTATTGAATTGGTCTGGTTCTGGTGCTTCAAACCAATATGAAGTTTATGCAGCTTTACCAGGAACCACACCACCTACAGCTACTAGTCAGGGAGTTATTGCAACTACAACCCCATTTGTGTTAAGCGGTTTAAATTGCGGAATCGCATATGCTATTTACGTTAGAACGGTTTGTGGAAATAATGGAAATAGTGCATGGACTGGACCTTTTACAATTACAACATTGCCTTGTGGACCTGTAATTGGACAACCCGCAAATTTAACTCAGTGTCAAAATAATGGTCAAGCCTGCTTTGATTTAGCATCAAATACTTCGATTATTTTAGCCAATTTAAATCCTGCAACGTATTCTGTTAACTATTTTACATCACAAACTGATGCAAATAATAATACTAATGTTATTACAAATCCTAGTCAATATTGTATAACAACTCCTTCTCAGGTAATTTTTGCTAGAGTAACAAATTCGGTTGATAACACATTCCAAGTTGTTGGTTTTTCACTTGTTGCCTCTGAATTTGAAACAACTGTTCGCGTGTTAACTGATATGACTCAATGTGATGATAACAATGACACCGTTGTAACCTTTAACTTGACTTCGGTTCAAGCTCAAATTAATTCTAATTATGTTTTAGAATATTATACTTCTTTAGCAAATGCTCAAAATAGAGTTGTTCCAATTACAAATCCTGCAGTATTTAATGTGGGTACACAATCGCCAACTACAGCAATTTTTGTTAGAGAAATCAATCCTACTACATGTGATAGAATTTATAAATTTAATGCAATTGCTTATGCCGTTTGTAACAATGCCTATGTGTGCAATACCGCTAATTCATTGTGTAGCGCTTTAGGAGTTCCATTTGCAAACACCCATCAAGGAATTCAAGCTCAAACTGGAAATAGTTACGGTTGTTTGGGTACAAGACCAAATCCTACTTGGTTTTATTTACCAATAAGTAGAGCTGGAAACATCAATTTAATGATTCAACAAAGCACCGATATTAGTTTTATGAATTCTGCAGGAAGTTTGGACGTAGATTACATTTGCTATGGTCCTTTTACTAATCCAACTACACCTTGTAACGGACAATTAACTACCGATAAAATTGTAAGTTGTAGTTATTCTGCATCTGCAAATGAATATCCAGTAATTCCAAACGCATTGCCAGGTCAGTATTACTTAATTATGACTACCAACTTCAGTAATCGTGCTGGATTTATTAAAATCACGGAAATGCAAACAACTACTGGAGCAATTAATTGTTCTGGATTGCGTTTGAACGCTTTTTTAGATTTGAATTCAAATGGAACTCAAGAAACAGGGGAACAAAATTTCCCATTAGGACAATTTCATTACGAAGTAAACCAAAATGGAACTACCCACAATATTACGGCACCAACAGGTGTTTATAATATTTATGATATTAATCCTGCCAATTCTTACAATATTAGTTATACAATTAATTCAAGTTATACCGCAAATTATTCTGTGAGTCCAGGATCATATTCAAATGTGAATATAGTAGTGGGCGCTGGTATGCAGGTTTACAATTTCCCTGTACGAGTTACCAATAACTATGCTGATGTTGCGACAATTTTAGTTCCAACACAACAACCAAGACCAGGATTTACCCATACGAATCGAATTATTTATACCAATTTAGGAACCCAAACTGTTGCTTCAGGAACCATAACATTCAATAAAGACGCAATTGTTACTATAACAGGAAATTCTCAAGGAGGAGCTGTATTAACGCCAACAGGGTTTACGTACAATTTCACCAACTTATTACCATTTGAAATAAGAATGATAACTGTTACTATGCAAGTTCCAACTATTCCTACAGTTTCTTTGGGTAATTTAGTGACCAATTCAGTTTCAATTACTCCTTTAACTGGCGATGTTGTTCCTGCGAATAACACGGCAACAGTTAGTCAGATTATTATTGGGTCTTATGATCCAAATGATAAAATGGAAGCACATGGAGAACAAATTTTGCATTCTAGCTTTTCAGCAAATGACTTTCTAACGTATACTATTCGTTTTGAAAATACGGGAACGGCAAGCGCCATAAATGTTCGAGTTAATGATGTATTGGATTCTAAACTTGACGAGAATTCTATTAAAATGGAAAGCGCAAGTCACAATTATGTAATGGATAGAATTGGGAATAATATCAATTGGAAATTTGACAATATTGAGCTGCCTGCAACTTCAATGGATCCGATAGCATCCAACGGATATATTCAATTCAAAATCAAGCCAAAACCAGGTTATGCTATAGGAGACATAATCCCAAATACTGCAGCTATCTATTTTGATTTCAATCCACCAATTATTACCAATACTTTCCAAACTCAATTTGTAACTGTATTATCATTAGACGAATTTGAAAACGGAAGTTTTGTGTTCTATCCAAATCCAGCTTCAGATTTTGTAACTATTTCTTTAAAAGACAGTACCAATTCAATTTCAACTATTTCAGTTTATGATGTACTTGGAAAAATGATTTTACAGAAAACTGCCAACGATGCAGTTACAACTGACACAGTAGATTTATCATCGGTTAATCCTGGAATTTATTTTATAGAAGTTCAAACCGAAAACAATTTTAAGGTAGTTAAGAAATTACTTGTTAAGTAATTATAATTATAAGAATTTAAAAACCCTCCATCGAGGGTTTTTACTTTTTAAAGCATTTGTTGGTATGCCAAATATTAATTCCTTAATTTTGAAATATTAATTGTTATTACAAATGAAAAAGGCCCTCGCTTTACTATTTCTTATTTTGATTTCTTCTTGCCAATATTTTGGTGGTGAAGTTCCGTCAAAAAAAGAGCTATTGGATAAGGAGTTGAATGCCATCAATTGGAATGAAGTTGATGAGTTTCCGTCCTTTTCAGAATGTGATAAAATTAAAGACGAGAGAATGCAAAAACAGTGTTTTTTCGAGTTTCTAACTCAAACTATTCAAGAGAAATTAACTTCAGACACGCTGGCCAATTTATACCCTGAATTAGATACTATTGAAGTGAAAGTAACTGTGTTTCCAAATTCAACAATGAAATTCGAACCTCAATTTCCGAAAGACAGCACCGCTTACGACACCATTAAAATCGATAGTATTTTAAAATTTCGATTGGTAAATTTCCCTAAAGTTAATCCCGCAACTAAAAGGGGACTTCCCGTTAAAACGCAATTTATATTACCGGTAATTATAAAATCAGAATAGTTATTTGTGTTTAAATACCAATACAAAATAACTTCCAATTGTAGCAGGTATTACCAAATTTAAAAACCAGAATAGTGTACTTATAAAAATTACAATCCATTCGTTTACGCCTAATATTCCAAAGAAATACAAAGCCACACTTCCTTTTACCGCAAAATCTAAAAATTGAAAAGTAGGCAACGAAGTCGCTAAAAAGTAAACACTTGCAATTGCTGCCATTAAAGTAAAATAGGGAAGCTGAACATCAAATGCTAAAAATAAAAAGTAGTATTGGTGAGAAAAAATCAAGTACCTTAAAACAGCTAAATAGAAGTTTTTTTGATGAATTTTTCGTGGAATTTCATTCAGTTTTTGAATTAATTTTTCGATTGAGTACCCTTTAATTTCAAACTTTTTCAAAGTAAATCCAACGGTTAAGATTCCGATTATGGTGGCGATCAAAATTAAATCCCATTTGAAATAACCCAAATAGAACAATCCAATTATTCCAAAAAACAAACTCACCAATACTTGTGCGCCATTGCAAATCAAATTCAAAAAAATAATATTTTTAGTTTGCGCTTTTTCAAAAAACAAGGCCTTTCCAGCATATTCGCCAACACCATTTGGAGTAAATAATCCAGCGGTTAAAGCGCTCAAAACCTGATTTGTAGCTTCAAAAAGTGATATTTTTTTGATAAAAGAAACTAAATTTTGCCATTTTAGAATTTCAAAAAACCGATTCAATAGACTCAATAACAATAGAAAGGATATTCCTAAAACCGATTTATTTTTATTGAATTTCTCTAAAAACAATACCCAATTCAGTTGCTTATTATGGGCCAATTGGTCATAAATGAAATAAAATGCACACCCAACAATTAAAAGTTTGATTAAAAGAACAAGTAATTGTTTAGCTTTGTGTGAAATTGATAGCATGAGTATTTTCTAAATAAAAAAAAAGTGCATTTTTATATTGGGCTAAAGTACTAAATAAACCACGAAACAAATTCAAAATTGACAAAAGAAAGAATCATATTAGGAATAGATCCAGGAACCACCATCATGGGATTCGGCTTAATTAAAGTCGTGGGTAAAAACATGGAGTTTTTGCAATTAAACGAGTTGCAATTATCAAAATATGACAATCATTACCAACGATTAAAAATCATTTTTGAGAGAACAATCGAGTTAATTGAAACCCATCATCCCGATGAAATTGCAATTGAAGCACCGTTCTTTGGAAAAAATGTGCAATCAATGTTAAAACTAGGTCGAGCTCAAGGAGTGGCAATGGCTGCAGGACTTTCGCGAGATATTCCTATCACTGAATACGAACCTAAAAAGATAAAAATGGCCATCACCGGAAACGGAAATGCCAGCAAAGAGCAAGTTGCAAAAATGTTGCAACAACTTTTAGGACTTAAAGAATTGCCGAAAAATTTAGATTCCACAGATGGATTAGCAGCTGCAGTTTGTCATTTTTTCAATTCTGGAAAAACAATTGGCGAAAAAAGTTACACTGGTTGGGATGCTTTTGTGAAGAATAATGAATCTCGAGTAAAAAAATAGCATGGCCGGAATCTACATTCATATCCCTTTTTGCAAACAAGCGTGTCATTATTGTGACTTTCATTTTTCGACTTCCATGAAAAAGAAAGGCGAAATGATTTTGGCTCTTGCCAATGAAATAAAGTTGCGTAAACGGGAGTTTGAAAATGAAATCGTAGAAACCATTTATTTTGGTGGCGGAACACCTTCAATTTTGCAAATTACAGATTTAAGATTTCTGATTGAAACTGTTTATGATAATTATTTGATTATTGAAAACCCCGAAATTACATTGGAAGCCAACCCAGATGATTTAAACGAAGATCGAATAATCGAATTGTCAAAAACTAAAATCAACCGATTGAGCATTGGAATTCAATCCTTTTTTGAGGACGATTTAAAGCTGATGAATCGCGCACACAATGCTGAGGAAGCAAAAAAATGTTTGGAAATCGCAACCCAATATTTCGATACTATTTCACTCGATTTGATTTATGGAATCCCAGGAATGACAAATGAAATTTGGAAAAAAAACATAGAAATCGCATTGTCTTTTGGCATTCCACATATTTCAAGTTATGCTTTAACGGTAGAACCTAAAACTGCCCTTCAAAAGTTAATTCAATCTGGCGCAATCGAAAATCCAAATGATGAGGTTGCGCAAGAACACTTTTCTATTTTAGTAGAATTGCTTGAAGCAAATGAGTTTATACATTATGAATTGTCTAATTTCGGAAAAGCAAATTACTTTTCTAAAAATAATTCTTCGTATTGGCTAGGAAAAAAATACATCGGAATTGGTCCCTCAGCACACAGTTATAATGGGATTTCTAGAAGTTGGAATGTATCTAATAATTCACTTTATATAAAGGCAATTCAAGAAAACCAACTTCCAAATGAAGAGGAAACCCTGACAATATCCGATCGATATAATGAATATATTATGACGGGATTACGAACCATTTGGGGAGTTTCATTAGATAAAATCGAAACAGAATTTGGTATTACCTACTTGGATTATTTGATGAAACAAGTTCAGAAATTCCTACATGACGATTTGGTAATTATAAAAGATAACGTTTTAAAACCTACAAAAAAAGGCAAGTTTTTGACAGATGGAATTGCATCAGATTTATTTTACTTAAATTTGGAATAACTTAACCGCTAAGTTTTTTAACCGCAAGGTTCGCAAAGATTTACGCAAGGTTCGCAAGTATTTAAGCAAATTAAACTAAATTAGTATTAGCCATAAAAATGAAATTTAATATGATAACAGAAAATGAATTATCTAAAATAGTATTTAATTGTGCTTTGAAAGTCCATCAAAATTTAGGTCCGGGTCTTTTAGAAAGTGCTTATGAGGAGTGCTTATTTTACGAACTAAATAAGACGGGGTTAGAAATCCAAAAGCAAAAAGCTTTGCCTTTAGTTTATGAAGAAGTTAAGCTTGATATTGGATATAGAATTGATATTATAATCGAAAACAAATTAATTTTAGAAATAAAATCAGTTGAAGCTTTAAATGATATTCATTTCGCCCAATTGCTAACATATTTAAAATTAACTAATTGCAAACTTGGGATGTTGATGAATTTTAATGTAGCTTTAATCAAAAATGGAATAAAAAGAGTTGTAAATAATCTATAAATCCTTGCGGACATTGTGTTATGTTAATTGGCTTTTTTTCTTTGCGACCCTTGCGTAAATCTTTGCGTACTTTGCGGTTAAAAAGATTATTTAGATTGTTTTTTTTCTTTGCGACCCTTGCGTAAACCTTTGCGAACTTTGCGGTTAAAAAGAATGAGTTACATTTAATGCTGTTTAAAAAAATATTTACTTAATATTGCGTTTAATTACTATGATAGCAAAAATAAATAATTTCGAAGTCGACTTATCAAAACCAATTGATATCTCTATTTCATTGTCCAATACCGATGAAAATCCAATTGCATGGTACATTGAAAAACCAGTAATTGAACCGGTTGTTTTTGGCGATTGGATTGGGAAAGTTTCAGAAGGGAAGTCCTCAACGAATTTCAATAATATCTTTTTTAATCCTCACGGACACGGAACCCACACCGAATGTTTGGGACATATAACTAACGATTTTTACTCGATAAACCAATCGCTAAAGCAGTTTTTCTTTATAGCTGAATTGATTTCAGTTGAACCTGAATCCCAAAACGACGATTTGGTGATCACCAAAAATCAAATTGAAAATACCCTCAAAGGAAGTTTTCCTGAAGCCATTATCATCCGAACGCTGCCTAATAATTCCGATAAAGTATCAAAGAAATATTCTCATACCAATCCACCGTATTTGTCAGAAGAAGCTGCTATTTTTATTTGCGAAAGCGGTATCCAACATTTGCTTATCGATTTACCAAGCGTGGATAAAGAACACGATGAAGGGAAATTATTGGCACACAAAGCTTTTTGGAATGTGAAAAATGTAATCCAATTAAATGACGATGCTAGAATAAATTCCACTATTACAGAAATGATTTTTGTAAATAATGAAGTGAAAGACGGTAGTTATTTATTGAATTTGCAAATCGCGTCATTTGAAAATGATGCAAGTCCTAGCAAACCAATTTTGTTCGAAATAAAAAAATGAACTTAGAAACCTATTACGAATATTGTCTTTCAAAAAAAGGCGTTACCGAACATTTTCCTTTTGACGAAGAAACTTTGGTGTTTAAAGTAGGCGGGAAAATGTTTGCTTTATCGTCATTAAACGAATGGGAAAAGGGAAATCCGTCCGTAAATTTGAAATGCAATCCTGAATATGCAGAAGAATTAAGAGCGGAATATGACGACATAAAACCGGGCTGGCACATGAGTAAAATTCATTGGAACACCATTGAAATAAATCGTGAAGTACCCGATTCTTTAATTAAAGAACTCATTGACCATTCCTACGATTTGGTGTTTAAAAGCCTTACTAAAAAGGCGCAATTGGAAGTTTTGGGGTAA
>CANKZE010000040.1 GCA_947488545.1 Bacteroidota bacterium | reverse complement strand
AACCTTCCATACCATTTTTTGCCAATGTAACATCAAAATCATTTAGCATTAAATAGTCTTTTAAAATGGCTCCGAAATTTTGATCGTCTTCTACTAAAAGAATTTTTTTGTTGTCTGTTTCCATAATATTATTAATTAATTAGTGGTAATTTTATTATAAATGTACTTCCTTTTCCTTTTTCACTTTCTACATAAACTTCACCGTCATGATTTTCTACAATTTTCTTAACATACGCCAATCCTAATCCGTGGCCTTTTACATTGTGTAAATCTCCAGTGTGTTCTCTGTAGAACTTTTCAAATATTCTCTTTTGAGCAACTTTACTCATTCCAGCCCCTTGGTCTTTTATTTTAACTATAATGAAATCTTTAACGTTTTCAGTATAAATATCAATCACAGGTGTTTCAGGAGAATATTTAATTGCATTATCCAATATATTTACAATTACATTTGTAAAATGAACGTCGTTCAATAAAACTGATGTTCTCGTCGCATCAAAATGAGTTGTAATTGTACCTTGACGGTCTTCAATAATCAAATTGATATGCTCAACTGCTTCATCAATAATATCATGTAAGTTGTTGTTTTCCTTATTTATTTCTAATTCTCTTTTTTCTAATTTAGAAATTCGTAAAACATTTTCAACTTGCGCATGCATCCTCTTATTTTCATCCCTTATCATTTGCAAATAGCGCTGAACTTTTTCCTTGTCGTCAATTATCTTAGGATTTTTGATCGCATCTAAAGCCAAATTAATTGTTGCAATTGGTGTTTTAAATTCATGCGTCATATTATTAATGAAATCTGTTTTAATTTCAGAAATCTGTCTTTGACGAATCAATTGATTTAATGCACTGGAGTAAGCAATAATAATAATCAATGTAAATATTATTGACAATACCGTTATTCCTAACAATTCCGAAAATAAAAATGTCTTTTTGTGCGGAAAACTAACCAATAATTGATAAGAACTTGTGCCTTCATTGTCTGTAAAAACAGGAATCGAATAGGTATTGTGTTTGTCGTAATTAAATTTTTCAGATTTAATTTTGGTCGCTAAACCATTACTATAAATTCCATATTCAAAAGGCGTTTTTATACCAAACTCATCCAACTCATTCAACAATAATTTTTGAAGAATTTCATTTGAAACTCGTTCTTGAATAGGCATTGTTGAAGCAATATCTTTAAAGAAAATTTCAAATTGTGCGTTATCTAAAATATCTAAACTACCTGATTTTTGAATTTTAGAATCGGGCATTATGCTATTTTGAACAGACGAATTGTCAATTTTATTATCATTATATATTTCAGTAGTCCTTTTGGAAGAAAAACTCTTCAACTTAACACTATCCAATTTTTTATTAAAAATAGAAGATGAAATTGAATAATCTTCGGCAATTATACTGTTAGAATAGATTATAGTTTCATTGGTTTCAGTATTCTTTTGAACGTAATAAAACTCTAGTAAATCCTTCTTTTGTGGAGCCTTTCCAGTACTGTCCTTGAAACGATTGTATTTATCATAAAAACTATATGCTTCTCTTTTTTGTAATTTATTAGAAACATTTACAATTGCTTGCTGAACGTGAAAACGGAATTGCTCATCATTATTCTGAAATGAAGAATTAAACCAATAAACTTGTACCAATATTATCCCAATAAGGGACAAACTCATTAGTACAATTAGTAAACGGAAAAATAATTTATTCATCAATCAAATTTAATATTTTAACATTTATTCTATTAATATATTAACCAAACATTAACAAAATATGTTTTTATTGATAATTTAATAAAATATTTATAACATCTTCAGCCTGTGTAATTGCTTTTCCAACATCTTGATTATCAATTACATAATCGCTATTTTTATTTCGCATTTCGTCAGTCCATTGATTGTTAATTCTAGACATCACCTCTTCATATGTTAGATGATCTCTTTCTATAACCCTTTGAATTCTAATTTCTTGAGGTGCAGAAATAGAAATTATGACATCGCAATCTTTATAACTTCCGCTTTCAAATAAAATTGCTGCTTCTTTTATTATAAGTGGCGAATTTTTATTTGCTTTAAGCCAATTTTCAAAATCAACTTTTACTGCAGGATGAATTATTTTATTGAGTAACTTTAATTGTTCTGTATTATTAAAAACGAGTTTTGCTAATTTATTTTTGTCAAACAATTCGTTTGTAAAAACAACATTACCAAAAGCAGATTTTAGTGAATCAATTGTTTCAGGTAAATAAAGGATTTTTTTTGCT
Source organism: Bacteroidota bacterium (assembly GCA_947488545.1). Classification (GTDB taxonomy): domain Bacteria; phylum Bacteroidota; class Bacteroidia; order Flavobacteriales; family Flavobacteriaceae; genus Flavobacterium. Next base: position 14,230 of record CANKZE010000040.1, on the reverse strand, counting down.
TGATCATCAGAATTATAAACTGGAATTCCTAACGATTTTAAATGATTCGCTATCGTGGTTTTCCCACTTCCTATTCCGCCAGTTAATCCAATGATTTTTGTCATTTCTTAAAGAATAATTCAGGAAAAACTTGTTCTGGTTGTTGTTTTAAAATTATAATTTTAATGAATGATTCTAAAAACCCAAAACCGTAACCTGAAAATTGTTTCCAAGCAGCTTTTACAGAAAAATAGCCAACAATAAAGTTTCTAGATTTATAGGTTGAAACCAAAAACAAAATAAAAAAGTAAATAAAATAAAGTTTTAGAAGTAAATCCTGAGCAAATATTAATAAGAAAATTGAAAAATAAAATCCAATAATAAAAATGGTTGGTAAAAAATAAGTGATCTTATTGTATTCTGGGTACCAACTATTTAAAATAGGTCTGGCTTTACCAAATTTATTAACCTGAATATAAAACTTATCCCAATCGATTCGTCTTTTGTGGTAAACAAATGCTTCAGAAAATAGTTTCGTTTCAAAACCTAATTTCCACAATCTAATTGATAAATCTGGGTCTTCACCCGGATGAATATTACCAAAACCTCCTGAAGTTTCAAAAGCTTTCTTTGACAATCCCATATTAAAACTGCGAGGTTGGAAACGATCAATTGTTTCAGATCCTCCGCGAATCCCACCAGTTGTAAGAAACGAAGTCATTGTAAAATCTATAGCTTTTTGAATGTTTGTAAAACTAGCCATCGCACGATCAGGACCACCAAAACAATCAACATATTCTTGTTTTAATTGTTTTGAAACTTCTGATAAATAGTTTTTTGGAATAATACAATCGGAATCAAAAATCAAAAAATACTCACCCTTTGCCTTTTTCATTCCAAAATTTCTAGAATCACCTGGTCCAGTATTTTCTTTATTATAATAGGATATATTTAATTTGTTATTAAATGAATCAATCACATTTTCGCAAGTCAAACTTGAGCCATCTTCAATAATAACCACCTCAAAATCTTCTTTATAGTCAGTTTGAACTAAACTACCAAGAAGTTCTTTTATCTCGTCTGGACGATTATAAACGGGAATAATTATTGAAAAATACATTACTATTATGTGTTATTATTTTAATTTACAAATATAATTCTAATATCTATTAAGTATTATAATTGTGTATAAAAATTAATAGCCACAAATTCAAAGGATATTTTCGTAAACCTCTGTATTTGTGGCATATTAAAATTAAATATTTTTAGGAAATACTTGAGATTGCAACCATTTCATTGGTGTCAGCTTGATAATCTACACCATCAAATCCGAAACCAAATAAATTATGAAAATCACTTGTATAACCTTTTAAATCTCCAATATTTGGTAAAGATTCTGTTGTGGCTTCTTTCCACAACTTAGCCACTTTCTCTTGTACATCATCTCTCATTTCCCAATCATCAATTCTGATTCTACCTTTGTCATCAGTTGGAATTTCAGAACCTGTATACAATCTATGTTCAAATAAACGTTGGATTTGTTCAATACAGCCCTCGTGAATTCCCTCCTTTTTCATTATTTTATACAATAAAGAAATATACAATGGAATTACTGGAATTGCAGAACTTGCTTGAGTTACCAATGCTTTATTCACCGAAACGTATGCTTTGCAATTTACCCCTTCTAATTGTTTAGTAATTTCAAAAGCTGTAGCTTCTAAATGATCTTTTGCACGACCAATTGTTCCTTTTCTATAAACCGCTTCAGTAACTTCCGGTCCTATATAAGAATAGGCTAAAGTCAATGCATCTTTAGCTAAAACTCCTGCATCATTTAAAGCGTTCATCCACATTTGCCAATCTTCACCACCCATCACAACAACAGTATTGTCAATATCTTCTTGATTAGCCGGCTCAATTGAAACTTCTGAAACGTTACCTGTATGGAAATCAACCGTTTTGTTTGTAAATGTACTTCCTATTGGTTTTAGTACAGAGCGGTGCAAAATACCAGTATTTGGATTTAATCTAACTGGTGATGCTAAACTATAAATAACCAAATCAATTTGTCCTAAATCGGCTTTAATTAAATCAATAGTTTGTTGTTTTATTTCATTAGAAAAAGCATCGCCGTTGATACTTTTTGCATACAATCCTGATTCATGAACTAATTTTTCAAAAGCTGCTGAGTTATACCAACCTGGAGAAGCTGTTTTTCCTTCTGTTGGTGGTTTTTCAAAAAACACTCCAATAGTAGAAGCATTTGAACCAAAAGCACTTGTAATTCTTGATGCTAAACCAAATCCTGTTGATGCTCCAATTACTAAAACTTTTTTAGCTCCATCAATTGATCCTTTTGATTTAACATATTCAATTTGATTTTTTACACTTTGCTCACAACCTTTTGGATGTGCTGTTAAGCAAATAAACCCTCTCATTCTTGGTTCTATGATCATTTTTTTATTTTAATCTAATTAATAATAGTAGTTGTATTTATTGAGTTGCAAAATTATAAAAATATTTAATTCAATAAGGCTTTTGCGTGATTTAAAGCAGAATCAGAAATATCTTTACCAGATAGCATTTCAGCAATTTCAACAATTCTTTCTTCAAATGTTAGCAGTTTTAATTCTGAGATTGTTGTATCTCCCTGAATCGACTTGTATACTTTATAATGTGTTTTTCCTTTTGCAGCAATTTGTGGTAAATGCGTAATTGAAAAAACTTGCATTTTGTTGCTCATGTCTTTCATAATAGCCGCCATTTTGTTTGCAATTTCTCCTGAAACACCAGTATCAATTTCATCAAATATAATGGTTGGCAAGTTAGAATATTGCGCTAAAATCGCTTTTACAGCAAGCATGATTCTTGACAACTCTCCACCTGAAGCTACCTTTTTCAATAATCCAAAATCGGAACCTTTATTGGCAGAAAACAAAAATTGTAATTCGTCCTTTCCATTTGCAAAATAATGTTCCGTTTCTTTTAATTCCATATTAAAACGAACATTTGGCATTCCCAATTGCTCTAATATAAAAATCAATTTTTCAGATAAAACAGGAACCGCTTTTAATCTATTGTTACGAATATTAAGTGCCAATTTGTCTAATTCAGAGGCAGCAACCTCTATACTATCAGCCAATTTCTTTATTTCAAATTCTAATTCTACTACAGAAACCACTTTATTATCTAGATCGTTTTGAATTTCTAAAAGCTCTTCAATGGAATTTACTTGGTGTTTCTTTTGTAAATTATATATGTTTTGCAACTTTTGGTTCACCAATTCTAAATTCTCAGGATCGTGAACTAAATTTTCAGTTTGCTGACTTAACTCACTAATTATGTCATCAAATTCAATTGTTACGCTATTAATTCTATCAAATAAAGATTGGTATTCTGGTGAAAAAGAAATTGTTTTCTGTAAAGCATTTTTGATTTCCTTTAGATTTTGTAAAATCCCAAACTGCTCTTCATTGGCTAAAGCCAAAGATTTATCCAAGTTTTCCTTAATAAATTCTACATTATTAAGTTGTTCGTATACTTGCTCTAATTCCTCTTGCTCATTCACTTTTAACTTCGCCGCTAACAATTCATCCAATAAAAACGTATTGTAATCTTGCTCCTTTAATAGTGTTTGTAGTTTGGAAGTAAGTGTTGCTAGATTTGATCTGTCTTTTTTATAAGTACTTAAAATTGCTGAATATCGGTTTATATTGTCTTGATTTTCAGCAACTGAATCGATTATTTGAAATTGAAACAATTCTTCCGAAAGTTCTTGAGTTTGATGTTGGGAATGAATATCAATTAGAAATACACTTAGATCTTGTAATTCTTGAAGATTTACGGGGCTGTCATTTATAAAAGCTCTTGATTTTCCTGAAGGCAATATTTCTCTTCGAATGATAGTTTGTCTTCATAATCCAAATCATTGGAATCAAAAAAGGCCTGAAGATTATAATTTGCTATTTGGAAATGAGCTTCAATTACGCATTTCTCTTCTTTATTTTTAAGAGAAGTTAAATCGGCTCGTTTTCCTAATACTAAACCTAATGCACCGAGTAAAATCGATTTTCCAGCTCCAGTTTCACCAGTAATAATTGAAAACCCATCAGAAAAATCAATTCCTAATTTATCAATTAAAGCAAAATTACTTATTGAAAGTGAAGCTAACATTAAGGTTACTATTTATTTGAATTTATTAATACTTAATTTCTGCCCATTTAGATGAATTAATTGGCGAAATAATATTCAATTTTCCGATTAATTCTTTAGTATCTATAGATGGTCCTGCAGAAAAAACAGAAACAATTTCATCTGATTTAGCATCGAAAAAAACTCTAGTTATAAAAGTATTTGGCCTGGTATCATTAATTCTACCAAGAGTTGAAATGGCATCTTTAATTTTTAATTTTGCAGATTTCAAATCGTTATGCATTAAATCAAGCCCTTCATAATGATATTCAAATAATGATTCTCTGAAAGAAATAAAAGTGCTTGAAAGCATATCGTTTATTAAGAAAAATCGATTTTGAGTTCCATCTGCTTGTCCCCAACCTTTGTAACCTCCAGTTATTGCAAGATTTGCAACATCTTGAGCGGTTTCTAAATATTTACTGCCTCCTTGTTTTGAAAAAGTATCAGCATCCATACCAATAATTACATAACTATAAAAGGCAATTACTGAAACTAAATTTGATTCGAAATTGGTAGGATTAAAATTTATATTCTCAAATTCATTATATTTAAATGAAAAATCTTTATCATTAAAATTTAATATTGGTGAAGAATAAGTTGAATTGTATACTGGTCTTGAAGATTGAACTTGAATAGTAGCCGTAAATTGATTCGAATCATAAGCCGTTACCGTAATATACATTGAGCAATTGATTTTTTCTTCCTGTTTATAAGGCACTCCTGTCCAATCTGTTTTATTAATGAAATCAGAAAGAGATTTCTCTAAGGTGTTAAAAATCTGTTTGTTGGTAATAGTAATTTGATCAGCATTAACATTCACAGTACAATTCAATTGTTGCGCTTGAGTAATTCCAAAAAATAATAAAAAAAGAAAACTATATAATTTAAGCTTCATAATGAGCAATTATTTTAATTAAGATATCATTTGCAACTTCTTCTTTAGACTTTAATTCCATTGGAAACACCTTGAATTTATTGTCAATAAAAGTCACTTTATTGGTAGAAACTCCAAAACCAGCACCTTTATCTTGTAAAGAATTTAAAACAATCAAATCTAAGTTTTTTTTCTGAATTTTTAGCTTAGCATTTTAAATTTCATTCTCAGTTTCTAATGCAAAACCTATTAAAAATTGATTTTCCTTACTTTTTCCTAATGATTCTAATATGTCTTTTGTTTTTTCCATTTCAATAACAAGCGAATCTTCAGACTTTTTTATTTTATGAAATGCTTGATTTTTTGGTTTATAATCAGCAACAGCCGCAGCACCAATAAATACATCTGAAGTTTTATAATGTTTATGACAATGATCGTACATTTCTTGAGCAGAATTTACATTAATTACCTGAACAAAATCATGATTGATTGATAAATGTGTTGGTCCTGAAATTAATATCACCGATGCACCATAATTTGCAGCACATAAAGCCAAATCATAGCCCATTTTTCCTGAGGAATGGTTTCCAATAAAACGAACGGGATCTATAGCTTCATAGGTTGGTCCAGCAGTAATTAGAATTTTCTTACCTAATAAAGGTAATTCCGATTCCATTTTACTTTCTATGAAAGCAATAATATTCTCTGGCTCTGCCATTCTTCCTTCGCCAGAAAGTCCGCTTGCTAATTCACCAGATTCTGCAGGAATTATTGTATTTCCGAACGATTTTAGTTTGTTGAAACTCTCAATTGTAGATGGATGTTTGTACATATCTAAATCCATTGCAGGTGCAAAATAGACAGGACATTTAGCGGACAAATAGGTTGCAATTAGTAAATTATCACAAATTCCATTAGCCATTTTCGACAACGTATTTGCAGTAGCGGGAGCAATAATCATTAAATCAGCCCAAAGTCCGATTTCAACGTGATTATTCCATTCTAAATTTTGATTAGGATTATCAACTTCTGAATCTAAAGTTTCGTCTTCTTTATAAAAGCTTGAAAAAACAGGTCTTTTAGATAAAGTTGATAGAGTTAACGGTGTTATAAAATCCTTAGAAGCAGGTGTCATTATCACTTGGACATGTGCACCTGCTTTTATGAATAACCTAACCAATGACGCAGTTTTATAAGCAGCAATTCCACCAGAAATTCCTAGTACTATTTTTTTACCGCTTAAAACTGACATTGTATTTTATTTATTTTGTTTCTCTGTAGTAGATTTTATCATCTAACCACTCTTGAACTGCTAAAGCGTGAGGTTTAGGTAATTTTTCGTAAAATTTAGAAACTTCTATTTGTTCTTTATTTTCAAATACTTCCTCTAAACTATCATTGTAAGTTGCAAATTCTTCCAACTTTTCAGTTAATTCTTTTTTGATTTCAGAGTTAATTTGATTCGCTCTTTTTGCCATAATAGTAATTGCTTCATAAACATTACCCGTTGGCTCTTCTATCTTACTTTTATTATAAGTAATTGTATTTACTGGAGCATTCGTCTTTTTTAAATCCATGACTTTCTAATTATTTTGAAAATTGTTTTAAATCTTTATTAATTCTTTCCAACATATCGTCGGCTTTTTGTTTGAATTCTGTATTCGAATTGAATTTTAATAAATTAGAATACGCTGTTTTTGCTGCATTCAATCTTTCTTCCATTTTTGTTGGGATACTATTTATCGCTAATTGATAAGCAGAATCCAATTTATAATACAAAGCTTTCTCTTTGTATGGCGTTCCAGGGTAATCAATAATAAAATTATCTAAAGCTATCAAAGCCGATTTAAAATCAGATATTTTATTGTATCCGTAAGCATTTTCATATGCTTTTTTCTCAATTTTTTCTCTTAGACCTTTAACGATAGTATTGGCTTCAGGTAAAAAAGTTGAATTTGGAAACGCATCAATAAAAGATTGAAATTTATCAATCGCCTTTTCAGTATCTGTTTGGTCTAAACTATAAACTGGAGAAAGCATTGAATAACTTTTAGCGCCTAAGAATGAAGCTTCTTCAACTTGATCACTTTTTGGAAATCCTGCTGCAAAACTTTCAAATTGGTAACCCGATAAATAATATTGTTTCGTTTTATAATAAGACTGAGAAAACATATAAAACATTTTTTCAGCTTGTGGTTGTCCTCTAAATGAAGGAGCCATTTGTTCGAAAAGTGTTAAAGCCTTAAAATATTTACCTTTTTCATATTGCTTTGAAGCTTGATCAAATTTTACCGTAAGATCTTCAGATTTTATGGCTTTTTGATATTCGCTACAAGACGAAAAACCTAAAATTATTAAAACTATATAGATGTATTTCTTCATTTTATTATTTAATTTCTGCAGTTTTTATGGTATTTTAATCATAAAAAACGAACTGCAAATTTAGTTATTAATTTAGCGACTACAAAATATTTTTTCTATTTATAATTCAGGTTCAATCTACACGAAAATTATTTATTATTTTGAACAAATAAATCAATTCTATTTGCTAAATCTGAATTAACATTTACCAATGGTAAGCGCATGCAATTATCAGAAATTCCTAATGATTTCAATACTTCTTTAATACCGCCTGGATTTCCTTGTTCGAAAATCATATCGATACTGTCAGCTAATTTATAGTGTAATTCAAATGCTTTATCAACTTTTCTATCTAATCCAAATTGAATTAAATCTGAGAATTGCTTTGGAAAACCTTGTCCAATTACTGAAATTACTCCACTTCCACCCGCTAAAACCATCGGTAAAGCAATCATATCATCACCAGAGATAACATGGAAATCTTTTGGTTTGTCTTTAATGATACTCATCGCTTGAACTATGTCTCCAGCAGCCTCTTTAATTGCAACTACATTTTTAAATTCATTGGCAAGTCGAAGAACTGTTGAAGGCAACATATTACTACCCGTTCTTCCTGGAACATTATACAAAATTACTGGAACCGGAGAAGCATTTGCAATAGCTTTAAAATGCTGGTAAATCCCTTCTTGTGTTGGTTTATTGTAATATGGTGAAACGGATAAAATAGCAACAAAATCAGAGAAATTTCTAGTTTGCAACTCCTCAATAATCTTATGGGTATTGTTACCGCCAACTCCCAAAACTAGTGGCAAACGGCCTTTATTTGTAGCAACTACGGTATTTATAACCAATTCTTTTTCTTCTTGTGTCAATGTAGCATTTTCAGCAGTGGTTCCTAGTACTACAAGGTAATTTATTCCATTATCGATTTGATAATTTACAATTCTAGCCAATGCTTCAACATCAACAGAAAAATTTTTTTTAAATGGGGTAACAAGGGCAACTCCTGTTCCAATTATTGAATTCATATTATTAATTTTTATATTTTGATTAATATTTTTAAATACTTAAATAACTCATCTACAAATAGTTGGTAGTTATAAATATTGGTGTTTACCATAAATTTATTTACAGTTTTATCTTGTGTATTAAAACCAACTTTAAAAATAGCTTTCGACAAATAAGACAAATATACCAATGGTGACTTATCAAATTCATGATAATTAATTAGTAAATCAAAATTAGTATTCAAAAATAATTCTGCTTTTGAATGGGTTAATTCCCCTGACCAATTGAACTCTTTATAGGTTACTAATTCATGTTTAAACACTTCATTTTTATTAATTTTGTTTTTGAAAATCAATACTTTAATTTGATTCTCATCAATTCCGTGTTCAACCAATTCTTTTAATACATTTTCTAATTCTATATTAAGATTTCCATCAAAAATAACTCCCACACTTTGAATAATGCCTGCAGAATGATTAGCTGGTGTATTTGATAACAATTTGCTAACCTTATTTTTTAATAAAAAATTCTTTATTGTCTTCAAAAACATAGTACATTTACTTAATTACAAATTTAATTAAATTAGTTGCAATTCCGATGGTAAATCTAAAAAAGTATAACGGTGTTTTAAGGTATTTTGGTTTAATCTTAACATTTTTTCTGATATTTTCTTGTGCTGAACGAAAATATTATGTTACAAAAATTGAAGCTAAAGATTTTGGTGTAACCAATAAATATAATAGCGATGAAGCTATAGATTCTTTTATAAAGCCTTATCGAGAACATATTGATACTGAATTAAACACTCCAGTTTCATATGCTCCAGAAACATTAGACAAATCTGGAAAACACCAAACTACAATAGGAAACCTTTTAGCTGACGTTACACTACAAAAAGGAAATGCTATTTTTAGTACTAGGGAAAACAAACAATTGGATATTTGTTTATTAAATAATGGAGGTATAAGATCTATTATTCCAAAGGGAAATGTAACTTTAAAAACAGCTTTTGAAATTATGCCTTTTGAAAATACCGCAATCGTTGTTGCACTAAAAGGAGAGCAAATTTTAGAGATGCTAAAGTTATTTATTACTGAAAATAAGCCACATCCATTGGCAGGAATTCAATTTACAATTTCCAAATCCAATCAACCAATAAACATTCAAATTCAAGATAAACCATTGGATACTAATAAAATATATTACGTGATCACTTCAGATTACCTTTCAAATGGTGGTGATAAAATGGACTTCTTCAAAAAAGGAATTGAAAAATATGATATTAATTATAAGTTGAGAAATATCTTAATTGATTATTTTAAAGAAACAAAGACGATAACTTCAACTAGAGACCAAAGAATAATTTTAGAATAACTATTTGAAAAATACCTAATTATAAGACAATGAAAAGAAGAGAATTTATACAAAAAACAGCTGCAACAACGGCTTTGGCAGGATTAGGATTATCATTTAGTAGTTTTAAATCTTCAGATACAAAGCATCTAACTATACTTCACACTAATGATGTTCACAGTTATATCGATCCTTTTCCAGCGGATCACCCAAGAAATGCAAATATGGGCGGAGTCTCTAGAAGAGCTGCAATAATTGAGAATATCCGACAAGAAAATCCAAATTTACTATTATTAGACGCAGGTGACATTTTTCAAGGAACTCCTTACTTTAATTATTATGGAGGTGAACTTGAGTTGAAATTAATGAGTATGATGAAATACGACCTTGGTACGTTAGGAAATCATGATTTTGACAACGGTATTGAGGGATTTTACTCACAAATGCATAATGCTAGCTTTGATTTTGTTACATCAAACTACGATTTCAACAATACCGTTTTACAAGGAAAAACAAAACAATACAAGATTTTCGACAAAAACGGAATAAAAGTTGGGATTTTTGGTTTAGGAATTGAATTGGCAGGTCTTGTTGATAGCAAAAACTATAAAGAAACTAAGTATTTAAATCCTGTTGAAATTGCTCAAGACCTATCTCATATTTTGAAACACGAACAAAAATGTGATCTTGTAATTTGCCTATCTCACTTGGGTTATAAATACAACGACGAGAAAGACAAAATTTCAGATGTGAAATTAGCTACTTTAACTAAAGATATTGATTTAATTATTGGTGGCCATACCCACACTTTCTTAGATAAACCAACTATTTTAAAAAATAGTGAAGGCAAAGAAGTGATCGTGAATCAAGCGGGTTGTTACGGAATTAATATGGGTAGAATTGACTTTTATTTTGATAATGACAAATCGAAATCCCATAACGGAAGAAGTATCATCATCTAATAAATAACTATTTTATCATTTCAATATAATCGTCTTCTGAAATAATTGGGATCTTCATTGAATTTGCTTTTTCAAGTTTTGCAGGTCCCATATTATCTCCAGCAACCACAAAATGAGTTTTTGCCGAAATTGAACTTCCCACTTTACCACCATTTTCTTCAATCGAATTTTTCAATTCGTCGCGCGAGAATTTTTCAAAAACTCCAGAAACCACAAATGTTTTTTCATCCAATTTATTGGTAGCATTAGGATTTACTTTTTCTATGATTTCAAATTGAATTCCGTGTGCTTTTAAATCTCTAATAATAGATTGATTTGACGGATTCTCAAAAAAGTCGATTACACTTTGAGCTATTCGATCTCCAATTTCATCAACCAAAACCAAATCCATAAAAGTAGCTTGGCTTAAAGCATCTATATTTTTATAATGTTTAGCCAATTTTTTAGCGACAGTTTCCCCCACATATCGTATTCCAAGCGCGAAAAGTACATTTTCAAAAGGTACATTTTTTGAATTAGAAACCCCATTTATCAAGTTCTCAGCCGATTTTTGAGCCATTCGTTCTAGAGGTAAAATTTGCTCAACAGTTAAATTATATAAATCAGCATAATTTGTTACTAATCCATTATTGAATAACAAAGCTACCGTTTCCCCTCCTAAACCTTCAATATCCATCGCTTTTCTGGAGATAAAATGTTGGATTCTTCCAATAATTTGAGGAGGACAGCCATAAAAATTTGGGCAATAATGATTAGCTTCTCCATCCATTCGAACCAATTCGGTTTGACACTCAGGACAATGCGTTATGTATTTTGTTGGAATTAAATTGGAAGGGCGTTTACTATTATCTACAGCGATAATTTTAGGGATAATCTCACCTCCTTTTTCAACAAATACTTCATCTCCAACTCGGATATCTAATTTTTCAATTTGATCTGCATTGTGCAATGAAGCTCGTTTTACAATAGTTCCCGCCAATTGCACTGGCTCTAAATTTGCCACTGGCGTAATAGCACCCGTTCTACCTACTTGGTACGAAATTGAATTCAATCGAGTAGAAACTTGTTCCGATTTGAATTTATAGGCCATTGCCCAACGTGGTGATTTTGCGGTGTAACCTAGTTCATCTTGATGCTGGAATTGATTGACTTTCACCACTACTCCATCCGTTTCGTAAGGTAATTTATGACGGTGTTCGTCCCAAAAATCGATAAATTGAAAAACTTGGTTTAAGTTTTTTGCCAATCTCGTTTCGTTTGGCACTTTAAATCCCCAAGATCTAGCACTTTCTAAACTTTCAATTTGTGAAGAAACTGGAAGATTTTGACCAATAATAAAATACAGTAAACAATCTAAAGGGCGTTTTGAAACTTCAGTACTGTCTTGCAATTTCAAACTTCCTGAAGCGGTATTTCTCGGATTAGAATAAGGCGTTTCACCAATAGCTATTAACTCCTGATTCATTTTTTCAAATCCAGCGAAAGGCAAAATTATCTCTCCACGAATGTCAAATTTATTGGGAAAATTTCCTGTTAATTGTAATGGAATAGATTTTATAGTTTTGATATTATTGGTCACATCGTCACCTTGAAAACCATCGCCACGAGTTACCGCACGCTTTAATTTTCCGTTTTCATAGGTAATGCTGATGGAGGCACCGTCATATTTTAACTCACAAACATATTCCAAAGGCACATCGCCTAAAACTTTTTGAATTCTGTTTTCCCATTCTAATAGATCTTCTTTAGAATAAGAGTTATCCAAAGAATACATTCTGTAATCATGCGCTACAGTAGCAAAGTTTTTAGTTATGGTTCCTCCTACTCTTTGTGTTGGGGAATTCTCGTCGAAAAATTCAGGGTATTGGTTTTCTAAATCTTGAAGTTGTTTTAACTTGGCATCAAATTCAAAATCTGAAATTGTAGGTTGGTCCAACACATAGTAATTATGATTGTGTTGGTTTAATTCTTCTCTAAAATTTTGAATTGTAATTTGAATATCCATTTAACAAAGTGACAAAGTTACCTGGATTCAAAGTTACAAATAATGGTTATGATTTTGAAATAATTTGCAAATTATTCCGACTCAATAATGGTATTTATTTGATTGAATAATTGTCCGTCACTTAAGAACGCTCCTTGCTGTATTAAACCAAAAAGGGATTGGTTTCTATCTTCGGTAAATTCTTTTTTACCTATTTTCATTTCGATAGTTTCAGTAAATAGATTATCGCTAAGCCAATGCAAACCGTCTTTTGTCAAGAAATCTACTTCTGGCAGCAATGATTTCAATACAATTGATTTTACGTAAGTATCAAAACATTGAAAAAGAAAAATATGATTTTTTGAAAAATGCTCTAGATATTCTGTTCTTGAAAGCACTCCTTCCCAAACCAAATCAGAGAAAACATCCAATTCTTGTTCAGCAACTTCTGGTTTTTCAATTTTTATTTGATCCCATTCTGCTTTGTCGATTGCTTGGGTCGCAAGAAAGTTACTGAATTCAGTATGCATTTCTTCAAATTGTTCTTTAGTAAGTCTAGCGTATTTCATTTATGCTGAATTTATTTGACCATCTATTATGAGATGTATTATACAATTAAATTAAGAATCTGAAATAAATTCAGATTAAAAAAAAAATCCCGACTTTCATCGGGATTTTCAAATATGAATTTAGAAATTATGCTTTTTCAGCAATGATTTCATATGATAATTCAACAATTACATCTCTATGTAAACGTACTGAAGCTGAATATTTTCCAATTCTTTTTACGATTCCACTTGTGATGAATTTTCTGTCAATTTCTTGACCACCTTTTGCTAAAGCTTCAGCGATATCAATATTGGTAATTGAACCAAATAATTTTTCACCACCTGCTTTTGCATAGATTTTAATTTCGATAGCTTTTAAAGCTTCAGCTAATGCTTGAGCATCGCTTACAACTTTAGCTTCTTTGTGAGCTCTTTGCTTTAAGTTTTCAGCCAATACTTTCTTTGCAGAAGCAGTTGCTAAATGTGCATAACCTTGAGGAATTAAAAAATTACGACCGTAACCATTTTTTACAGTTACCACATCATCTTTAAATCCTAAGTTTTGAACGTCTTTTTTTAATATAAGTTCCATGTTGTTGTCCTTTGTTATTAGAAGTTAGTCCCGCAGAAGCGAAACAACAACTGTTAATTTTTAATTATTTTAATAAATCCGCCACATATGGCATTAAAGCTAAGTGACGCGCTCTTTTAACAGCAACTGAAACTTTTCTTTGGTATTTTAATGAAGTTCCTGTTAAACGACGAGGAAGAATTTTTCCTTGCTCATTAACGAATTTCAATAAGAAATCTGCATCTTTATAATCAATATATTTGATACCAGATTTTTTGAAACGACAATATTTTTTTAATTTATTTGTTTCTATGTTCAAAGGCGTAAGATATCTGATATCTCCGTCTTTTTTTCCTGAAGCCGATTGTTGTAATGTTGACATAATGATTACGCTTT
>CANKZE010000039.1 GCA_947488545.1 Bacteroidota bacterium | reverse complement strand
AAATTAAAAAAATATTTTAATAAAGACGCTAATTTTCTATTATTTATCGTTTTTTATTCTTTTTTTTGTGTCAAATTAAACAGTACAACATGAAAAAAATAGTGATTTTTGCTTCTGGTTCGGGGACAAATGCCCAAAACATTGTACTTCACTTTAATAACTCCTCAAAATTACATCAATTTCATATTTTTTCGAATAATGCTAACGCAAAAGTCATAGAAAAAGCTCAAAATTTATCTGTTCCAACAAAAATTATATCCAAAGACGACTTAAATTCGGATGTTTTACTGAATAATTTAAAGGAAATTCAACCCGATTTAATCGTTTTAGCTGGATTTTTATTAAAATTTCCAAGTAATTGCGTCGAAGCATTTCCAAATAAAATTATTAATATTCATCCCGCGCTTTTACCAAAATATGGAGGAAAAGGAATGTATGGAATACATGTTCACCGCGCTGTAGTTGAAAATAAAGAAACAGAAACGGGAATTACAATTCATTTTGTAAATGAAAATTACGATGAAGGAAATATCATTTTTCAAGAAAGTGTAAATTTAACAGGAGCAGAATCACCTGAAGAAGTAGCCGAAAAAATTCACGCGCTTGAACAAACACATTTTCCATTAATTATTGAAAAAATCTTAAACCAATAATCTAAAATCCTAAATGGAACATCAAGTACATATTTATACCGATGGTGCCGCAAAAGGCAATCCGGGCCCAGGAGGGTATGGGATTGTTATGGAATGGGTTGGAAAACCTTACCGCAAAGAATTTTTCGAAGGATTTAGACATACAACTAATAATAGAATGGAATTGTTAGCGGTAATTGTAGGTTTAGAAAAGTTAAAAACAGAAAACACCAAAGTCTTAGTGATTTCGGATTCAAAATATGTGGTTGATTCTGTTTTGAAAAAATGGGTTTTTGGTTGGGAGAAAAAAGGATTCGTTGGCAAGAAAAACCCCGATTTATGGAAACGATTTCTAGTTGTATTCCGAAAACACCAAGTTGATTTTAAATGGATTAAAGGACATAATAATCACCCTCAAAATGAACGCTGCGATGAATTGGCCGTTATGGCTTCAAATCAAAATATACTTTCTACAGACACTTTTTACGAAAAAGAAGACGACAAACTTTTCTAAATATTGCCATCAAATCCCTTTGCAACTCTGCAACAAAAAACTTATCTTTGCCTCTTAATTTGAGATTACTTCAAATCTCCTAATGACAAAATATGAATAAATTATTGATTGTTGGAACCGTAGCTTTCGACGCAATTGAAACCCCATTTGGGAAAACAGATAAAATTTTAGGTGGAGCCGGAACGTATATTGGGCTTTCTGCTTCTCATTTTAACTTACAATCTGCAATAGTTTCTGTTGTTGGCGACGATTTTCCACAAGAATATTTAGATTTATTATCTGATAGAAATATCGATATTTCAGGACTTGAAGTAGTTAAAGGTGGAAAAACATTCTTTTGGAGTGGTCGCTATCACAACGATTTAAATTCAAGAGATACACTTGATACCCAGTTAAATGTATTGGCTGATTTCCAACCAAAAGTACCTCAGAATTTTAAAAATGCTGATGTAGTTATGCTAGGGAATTTGCATCCGTTAGTTCAAAGCAGCGTTTTAGACCAAATGGAAGAAAAACCTAAATTGGTTGTTTTAGATACGATGAATTTCTGGATGGATTGTGCTTTGGAAGAATTATTAAGCGTAATCAAAAGAGTGGATGTAATCACCATTAATGATGAAGAAGCACGTCAATTGTCAGGAGAATATTCATTAGTGAAAGCTGCGGCAAAAATTCATACAATGGGGCCTAAATATGTTGTAATTAAAAAAGGAGAACACGGAGCTTTATTGTTTCATAATAAAGACGTTTTCTTTGCGCCAGCATTACCATTAGAAGAAGTTTTTGATCCTACAGGAGCGGGAGATACATTTGCAGGTGGATTTGCAGGATTTATTACTCAAAGTGAAAATGTGACTTTTGAAAATATGAAAAGCGCAATTATCTACGGTTCTAATTTAGCATCTTTTTGTGTGGAGAAATTTGGAACAGAAAGAATGGTGGGGCTTAAAAGCGATGAGGTAAATGCCAGATTACAACAATTCAAATCATTAACACAATTTGATATAGAAATACAATAAAATTATGCCTCGAAATTACGGGGCTTTTTTTATTTTTACATAACTACAATACAACTACAACTACAATGAGCGACGCGTTACAACACGAATGTGGAATAGCATTTTTAAGACTTTTAAAACCGCTTGAATTTTACAAGGAGAAATACGGAACGGCTTTTTATGGCATTCAAAAAATGTATCTCCTAATGGAAAAACAGCACAATCGTGGACAAGACGGAGCTGGTTTTGCAAGTATAAAATTAGACATGGAACCTGGTGAAAGATACATCAGCAGGGTTCGTTCCAATGATCCTCAAGCCATTCAAGATGTGTTTTCACAAATAAACGATCGCATTAATGATGAAATGGCGACCCATCCGGAATACACCAATAATGTAGCGCTCCAAAAAAAGAACATTCCGTATATAGGAGAAGTATTTTTAGGACACGTTCGATACGGAACTTTTGGAAAAAACAGTATTGAAAGCGTTCACCCATTTCTTCGTCAAAACAATTGGATGCATCGTAATTTAATTGTTGCTGGAAATTTTAACATGACCAATGTTAAGGAACTTTTCTCTAGCTTAATTGAATTAGGTCAACACCCAAAAGAAATGGCCGATACCGTTACAATTATGGAAAAAATCGGACATTTCCTGGACGATGAAGTAACCGATTTATATCTAGAATGTAAAAATAATGGCTTGTCTAAAAGAGAAGCTTCACCAGTTATTGCTGAAAAATTAGAAATCTCAAAAATCCTTCGTCGCGCCTCAAAAGGTTGGGACGGTGGCTATGCAATGGCAGGACTTTTAGGACACGGAGACGCATTTGTATTTAGAGATCCAGCCGGAATCCGACCAGCCTATTTTTATCAAGATGATGAAATTGTAGTCGTTGCTTCTGAACGTCCCGTAATTCAAACAGTTTTTAATGTCGACTTTGACAAAGTTCAAGAATTGACACCTGGAAACGCTTTGATTATTAAGAAAAACGGAAAGGTTACAGAAGAAGAAATTATTGTTCCAACTGTAAAAAAAGCATGTTCATTCGAGAGAATTTATTTCTCAAGAGGAAGCGATGCTGAAATTTATCAAGAGCGTAAAAACCTTGGAAAATTAATTTTACCAGCTGTTTTAGAAGCTATCGATAACGATACCGATAACACCGTTTTTTCTTACATACCAAATACTGCAGAAACTTCATTTTACGGAATTGTAGAAGCGGCTCAAGATTTTTTAAATCAAAGAAAAAATAATTTCATTCTTGAAAATAGAAATACACTAACAAAAGAAAGCCTGCAGGAATTACTTTCAGTAAAAATTAGAACCGAAAAAGTAGCAATTAAAGATGCTAAACTTAGAACGTTTATTACCGAAGACAGTAGCCGAAACGATTTGGTTGCACATATCTATGATGTTACTTATGGAGTAATAAAACCGACAGACAATTTGGTAATCATTGATGACAGTATCGTTCGAGGAACTACCTTAAAGCTGAGTATTATAAAAATGATGGACCGTCTAAATCCAAAAAGTATTGTGATAGTTTCAGCAGCGCCTCAAATTAGATATCCCGATTGCTACGGAATCGACATGGCAAAACTAGAAGGATTAATAGCTTTCCAAGCGGCATTAGAATTATTAAAAGAAAGAAATTTATACGGAATTGTCGATTCGGTTTATGAAAAATGTAAAGCGCAAGAAAACTTGAAAGACAGCGAAGTCGTGAATTTTGTTACTGAAATTTATGCACCATTTGAGCCACAAGAAATATCAGATAAAATTGCGCAAATGCTAAAAGACTCCTCGGTAAAAGCCGACGTTAAAATTATTTTCCAAACCGTTGAAAATTTACATATTGCTTGTCCTAAAAACCTAGGGGATTGGTATTTTACCGGTGATTATCCTACTCCAGGCGGGAACCGAGTAGTAAATCGAGCCTTTATGAATTTCTACGAAGGCAAAGACGCAAGAGCGTATTAATACAATTATTAAGAAATAAAAAAAGGGCTAAACAGTAGCCCTTTTTTTATTTAATTTCAGAAAATTATTTCTCTAAAGCATATCTTCTTGAAACTTCCACCCAGTTAATTACATTGAAAAAAGCTTCAATATAATCTGGTCTTCTGTTTTGATAGTTTAAATAATAAGCATGCTCCCAAACATCCATTCCTAAAATTGGAGTTCCGCCGCAACCCACACCAGGCATCAAAGTATTGTCCTGATTTGGAGTTCCACAAACGTCTAATTTTCCACCTTTGTGAACGCAAAGCCAAGCCCATCCTGAACCAAATTGAGTCGCTCCCGCTTTAGCAAATTTAGCTTTAAACTCTTCAAAAGTTCCAAAAGCACTTTCAATAGCCGCTAATAAATCTCCAGTTGGAAGTCCGCCACCATTTGGAGACATCACCGTCCAAAACAAATTATGATTGTAAAAACCACCGCCATTATTTCGAACAGCCGCGTTTTTCATATCAAGATTTATTAAAATATTTTCAATCGTTTTACCTTCCAAATCTGTTCCAGCAATTGCTGCATTCAAATTGGTTGTGTAAGCATTATGATGTTTCGAATGGTGAATTTCCATCGTGCGAGCATCAATATGTGGTTCCAAAGCGTCATACGCGTAAGGTAATTGGGGTAATTCAAATGCCATAATAGTATAGTTTATTTGTTAAATATATTTATTTCAAAAATAAACAATTAACTTTGGAAATGAAAATTCTATTTTGTTATTTTCCTATCAAATAAATCTATAGTTCAATTGTCATTACAGGAACGGAATTTTTTGGAGCTATTTCCTGCTTTCATTCCAAATCTCGCCAAAAAAGGCGAGGATTTTCCCTTCAATCAGGGCTAGGACATTTGGGAAATAATTACTTTTAGATTTTATAATTCCGTTCTTCAGAAACCAGAAAATCAATTAAGCCGCATTAAAAATGACGTTCACTATTCAACCAAATAATCTAAAATCAGATTTAATCATCCTAAAACCGTTGCAAGAAAACGATTTTGACAGATTATTTGAAATCGCTTCCGACCCATTATTATGGGAACAGCATCCCAATAAATTCAGGTATAAAAAAGAAGAATTTACTACTTTCTTTAAAGGAGCAATGATGTCAAAAGGAGCTTTTATTGTTTTAGATGCCAAAACAAACGAGGTTGTTGGATGCAGTCGTTATTATGATTACAACCAAGATGATAATTCCATATTAATAGGATATACTTTCATCGGAAGAAAATATTGGGGCAAAGGGTACAATGAATCACTAAAAAATACTATGGTTAATTATATTTTTCAATATATTTCGTGTATCTATTTTCACGTCGGAAATCAAAATTTTCGTTCTCAAAAAGCAATCGAAAAATTTGGCGCTCAAAAAGTCGGAGAACAAGAAGTAGAATATTATGGAGAAACACCAAAAATGAATTACATTTATAAAATCAGAAATCTAAAATCAGCAATCTAAAATCTAAATGCAAAGACCATCATTCTCAATATACGACGCATCGGCAGGCTCAGGAAAAACCTATGCGCTTGTTAAAGAATACCTGAAAATTATTTTGGTTTCCAAGAAAAATGATGCCTATAGAAACATCCTCGCCATAACGTTTACCAACAAAGCGGTTCACGAAATGAAAAGCCGAATTGTTTGGAATTTATCAGAGTTTGCAGAGAAAATTCCCGATCCAAAAGCAGCAGAATTAATGGATATTCTGTCAAATGGAAGGCGAAAAAAAGACAATCCTCAAGAATGGCAAGACGAACCAATTGGGCTTTCAATTATTCAAATACAAACCAAAGCGCAACAAATCATAAAGCATATTATTCATAATTATGCCGCTTTTGATATTTCAACCATCGATAAATTCACGCACAAAGTAATCCGTGCTTTTGCCCACGATTTAAATTTGCCGATGACATTTGAAGTGACATTGGACACTGAAAACCTTTTAACAGAAGCCGTTGATGCCATAATCGCTCAAGCCGGCGAAGACGATGTTTTAACCAAACTACTCATCGATTTCACCATGCAAAAAACCGACGAAGATAAAAGTTGGGATATTTCTCGTGAAATTTTAGATACGGGGCGCTTACTTCTAAATGAGAATAATCGGGAAGAAATAACTCATTTTCAAGATAAATCCATTTCAGAATTCATCGAAATAAAAAATAAAGTTGCCGAAGCTTGTCAGGTTATCAATAAAGAAAATTCAGAATTAGCAAAAAGCTTGTTGGCTTTAATTGAAAAAAATGGAATCGATATAAAATCGTTTTCTGCTGGACATTTTCCCAATCATTTGAATAATATAGCTGTCGAAAAATTCAATCCAAACAATAAAACTTACCATGAATTTGATGATATTAAAATCAATAAAACTGCGAAAGACAAATTAGAAATAGAAGCTATAATTCCGGAACTTTTAAGTGTTTTAGAAACGATTTATACCAAATTTGAAAAAAGAGAATTTTATAATGCTTTCCTAAAAAACATTACGCCACTTTCATTGTTAAATACCGTTAGTAACGAATTGGCAAAAATTCAGAAAGAGCAAAATGTGCTTTCTATAGCCGAGTTCAATGCGATTATTTATAATGAAATTCAAAACCAACCGGCGCCGTTTATTTATGAAAGATTAGGGGAACGTTACCGCCATTTTTTTATAGATGAATTTCAAGACACCTCCGAAATGCAATGGCAGAATTTAATTCCGCTAATTGACAATGCAACTTCAAGCGAAATAGAAGGTGAAAAAGGAACTTTGATGATTGTGGGCGATCCTAAACAATCTATTTACAGATGGCGCGGCGGAAAAGCAGAGCAATTTATCGAATTGAGTAAAGATAAAAATCCGTTCAATAATCCTGACAAAAAATTATTTACATTAGACACCAATTACAGAAGTTATTCTCAAGTAATCGATTTTAATAATAAGTTTTTTTACTATTTATCAACTGAATTTAACAATGCAGATTACAAAGATTTATACGAAAATCACAGTCGCCAAGAAGAAAATAGTAAAAAAGGAGGCTATGTGAACATTTCATTCCTTCCAAAAATGGAAAACACTTCAGAGGAAGAAGAGTCATTGGATAAAATAGAAATGTACTTAAAGGCAACTTTAAAGACAATTGAAAAAGTAAAAAACGAAGGATTTGACTACCAAGAAATTGTAATTCTAACACGAAAAAGGGCGCAGGGAATTGCTTTAGCCAATTATCTAATTGAAAATAACATTCCAATTATTTCTTCAGAAACGTTGATGATTAAGAATTCAACCGACGTTCAAATGATAATCAATGTTTTGAGATATTTACATAATAACTCTGATATTAAAGCCAAAGCTGGATTCTTACTTTATATCGCAAATCAGTTTCAAACCAATATGGCCGTTCATGATTTTATCGCCAAAGGAAAAGAAAAAGTAAAGGAAAATGAGTTTGAATTGTGGTTATCGGAGTTTGATATTTCACTTTCATTTCAAGACATTAGAAAAAAATCATTGTATGAAGCGGTAGAAATCATTGTGAGTAAATTCCAATTAACAAGCCACGCCTACGTTCAATATTTCATCGATATAGTTTTAGAACGTGATATAAGAAATCAAGCCGGAATTGCAGATTTTTTAAGTTATTGGGATAAAAATAACGATAAATTCAGTATTCCATCACCGGAAGGGAAAAATGCAATTCGAATTATGACCATTCACAAATCAAAAGGATTAGAATTTCCTGTGGTAATTATGCCTTTTGCTGATGAAGATTATGTTCGAAAACCAAAAGATAAATTGTGGCTTGATGCCGAAGAAGAAACCTTTGGTTTACCAAAAGTATTAATAGACAATAGTAGTTCTGTAGAAAATTTTGGAGAGGAAGCCGCAGCGGTATTTCATGAAAAAAAACAAGAGGAATTGCTTGATAATATCAATGTTTTATATGTTGCATTAACTCGTGCCGAGGAACAATTGTATGTAATTTCGCAATATTTAGAACCAAATAAAGAAGGGCAATATCCTTATAATACGGCGTCGTTTTTTATTGAATATTTAATTGCGATTGAAGTTTATAATCCAAGTATTTTAGAATACGAATTTGGAAACAAAGCAAAGTTGTCGAAAGTAATTTCATTCAATGATGAAACCAATACTATCCCAACAATTAGTAGCGTATTGGACCCTAAAGACATTAAAATTGCTCGCCGCGAAGCATTAATGTGGGGAACAAATCAGCAAAAAGCAATTGAATATGGAAATATAATTCATGAAATTTTATCATTTGTAAAAACAGCATCTGATATAGATTTAGCAATACAAAATGCAATTGAAAATGGGTTAATTACCCTAAATCAAAAGGAAGTTGTTCTGAGAAGTATTCAAGAAATTGTAAATAATAAAGAACTTGAAAGTTATTTTTCTCATGGAAATGAAATCTTAAATGAACAAGCAATAATCCAAAAAGAAGGAAAAACGATAAAGCCAGACCGAATGGTTTTAACCAAAAATAAGGAAGTATATTTATTAGATTATAAAACAGGAACTCACAATCAAAAGTACCAACTCCAATTGGAAAATTACCAAAATGCAATTGAAAAAATGGGATTAAAAGTCACGAAAAAAGCGTTAGTTTATATAGGAGAAGAAATTAACGTTGTAAATTTGTAAAAAAAATAAAACTAAAATTATAAAAAATGTACGGTAAAATTCAACAATTTCTTCAATCAGAATTAGCTACAATTGAAGAAAACGGGATATTTAAAAAAGAGCGAATAATAACTTCTACACAAGGAGCGGAAATAACGGTTAATGGTGAAACGGTATTGAATTTTTGTGCCAACAACTATTTGGGACTTTCCTCCCATCCAGAGGTTATTCAAGCTGCAAAAGACACTTTGGATTCTCACGGATTTGGAATGTCCTCGGTAAGATTTATCTGTGGAACCCAAGATATTCACAAAACATTGGAAAGAAAAATTGCTGAATTTTATGGAACAGAAGACACGATTTTATATGCTGCGGCTTTTGATGCCAATGGAGGAGTTTTCGAACCTCTATTAGGTGAACAAGATTGCATAATTTCTGATAGTTTGAATCACGCTTCAATTATTGACGGTGTTCGATTGTGTAAAGCCGCTCGTTATCGTTATGAAAATAGCAATATGGAAGATTTAGAAGCGCAATTAATTAAGGCTACAGAAGCTGGAACCCGTTTTAAATTAATTGTTACCGATGGTGTTTTCTCAATGGATGGTGTTGTAGCTCCGCTAGATAAAATTTGTGATTTGGCCGATAAATATGATGCATTGGTTATGGTTGACGAGTGTCATGCCGCTGGATTTATTGGCGCAACAGGAAAGGGAACGCCTGAAGCAAAAGGCGTTATGGGTCGTGTGGACATTATCACTGGAACTTTAGGGAAAGCCCTTGGAGGAGCAATGGGAGGTTATACCACTGCTAAAAAAGAAATTATCGAAATATTAAGACAACGTTCTCGTCCTTATTTATTCTCAAATTCTTTAGCTCCTGCGATTGTTGGAGCCTCAATTAAGGTATTTGAACTTCTAGAAAAAGACACTACTTTAAGAGATCAATTAGAAGAAAACACTAATTATTTCAAATCGGGAATGAAAAATGCGGGATTTGATATCGTTGATGGCGATTCAGCAATTGTACCTGTAATGTTATATGATGCAAAGTTAGCCCAAGTGATGGCTGATGATTTATTGAAGAAAGGAATTTACGTAATAGGTTTCTTTTTTCCAGTGGTACCAAAGGAAAAGGCAAGAATAAGAGTAGTACCCGTGATGCTTTATGACGCAAAGTTAGCCCAGGTAATGGCTGATGAATTATTGAAGAAAGGAATTTACGTAATAGGTTTCTTTTTTCCAGTGGTACCAAAGGAAAAGGCAAGAATAAGAGTACAATTATCGGCTGCACATACTAAAGCACATTTAGACAAAGCTATAGGAGCTTTTATTGAGGTTGGAAAACAATTAAATGTGATTTAAATGTGTAAATAATGCCCTTTTAATCAGATTTTTAACAAATCCCTTTGTAGTTTAATAATAAGATATTACTTTTGCGAAAGATTAATTCAAAATTAAAACAAAAAAATATGAAACATCTAAACAAATTAATTACGGCTGTTGTGCTATTAGTGGGATTATTATCTCAAGCTCAAGACGTAAACAACACATGGGCTATATCTTTTGGAACAAATGCTGTTGACACAAGAGTAAGTGCAGCTTCTAGTATCAAAGATCAATTTTCAAATTATTTTAATAAATCGGATAACTGGAATGTTTTACCTTCTTTATCTTATTTAAATGTAACAAAATATGCTGGAGATAATTTCTCATTTGGTCTTACTGGATCTATCAACAAAATGTCAAAATTTGTAAACACTCAAACTCCAACTGGAGATTATTTTGTTACAAATCCTGGAGATTTAAACTATTATGCATTTGATTTAGACATTAAATATAGCTTCATGAAAATGATCGGTTCTAAATCATTCGAGCCAGCTGCTCACATTGGTGGAGGTTATACTTTCCTAGACGATGTAAGTGCAGGTACAATGAATGCTGGTTTAGGATTAACTTATTGGATGACTGAATTAGTTGGACTTTCTGTTCAATCTACTTACAAGCATTCTTTTGATGATGCTAGAATGCCAGGTGTAGATGTTCCATCTCACATGCAACATTTTGCTGGTCTAATCTTCAAATTTGGAGGTAAAGATACTGACGGTGACGGGATCTACGATAGAGATGATGCTTGTCCAGAAGTTGCTGGTTTAAAAGAATTCAAAGGATGTCCTGATACTGACGGTGACGGAATTGTTGACGCAAGTGATGCTTGTCCAGATGCTGCAGGAACTGTTGCTATGAATGGTTGTCCTGATACTGATGGAGATGGAGTTGCTGATAAAGAAGACTCTTGTCCAGAAGTTGCTGGTTTAAAAGCGTTAAAAGGTTGTCCTGATACTGACGGTGATGGAACTACTGATAAAGATGACAAATGTCCAAATATTAAAGGACCTAAAGAAAATGCAGGTTGTCCTTGGCCAGATACTGATGGTGATTCAGTTTTAGATAAAGATGACAAATGTCCAACTGAAAAAGGAACTGTTGCAAACAATGGTTGCCCAGAAATTTCTCAAGCGGCTATGAATACTTTAGATGGATATGCTAAAACAATCTTGTTTAACACTGGAAAATCTTCTTTCCAAAAACAAACTTTACCAGTATTGAAATCTATTATTGCAATCTTGAAAGAAAATCCAACTGCAAAATTCAATATTGCAGGTCATACAGATTCAACAGGTAATGCTGCATCTAACATGGTGCTTTCTAACGAAAGAGCTGCTGCTGTTAAAAACTACTTAGTTTCTAATGGTGTTGCTGCTGACAGATTAACTTCAAACGGTTATGGAGATACTCAACCATTAGGAGACAATAGCACTGACGAAGGTAGAGCTAGTAACAGAAGAGTAGAAGTGAAATACGTTAAATAATTCACTTAAAATATTTTTTAAAACGCCTCGATTTATCGGGGCGTTTTTTTTATATTTATAAAATGATAGAAGAAACTTTTTTAGATAAAATAGCACAAGTAATAATTAGAGATTATTCTCATAATCTTTCAAATACTGTTGTGATCCTACCGAATAAAAGAGCAAAAATATTTTTGATTGAAGCTTTAAAGAATCAAATCGAGAATAATATTATTTGCCCTAAAATTATAAGCATTGAGGATTTTATTCAGGAAGTTTCAGCTATTAGATCAATTGACTCAATTGAATTGGTATTCGAATTCTATGAGGTATATTTGAAACTAACCGATGTAAAAAGCCAACAATCATTTGATTTATTTGCCAATTGGGCAAAAATGCTTTTACAAGATTTTAATGAAATTGACCGATATTTATTAGATTCAAATCATGTGCTATCTTATTTAAAAGATATTGAAGACATAAAAAAATGGGGAATTGAAGTTGAAAACAAAACAAAATTATTAGAAAATTATATCGATTTTTGGAAGTTACTACCAAATTATTACCAATCGCTCTACAGTCATTTATTAAAAAAAGGAATTGGATATCAAGGATTAATTTATCGAGAAGCTGTAAATAAAATAAATGTATTTTCTAAAACTATCCCCGACACAAACTATATTATTGCTGGCTTTAATGCCTTAAATGCTGCTGAAGAAAAAATTGTTCAAACATTATTAGCGTCCAATCAAGCAAAAATTTATTGGGATATAGACCAAGCATTTTTAAATGACCCTTATCATGATGCTGGATTATTTATTCGAAGATTTAAAGAAAAATGGTCCCATTATAAGTCCAATCCATTTGAATGGATCGCCGATGATTTTTTGAAAAACAAAAAGAACATCAATATAATTGGGACACCAAAATCTATTGGCCAAGCAAAAATTGCCGGAGGTATAATTGATGATTTAATTGCTAATGATCCAAACATTTCTTTGGAAAAAGTAGCAATTGTTTTAGGTGATGAAAACATGCTAATCCCATTGCTTTATTCCCTTCCATCAAGTGTTGGATCACTTAATATTACAATGGGTTTTTCAAGTAAGAACAATCCTGCACAAATATTAATTTCTAAGTTATTTAAAATGCATACGGCCGCTTTGTCTAGAAATGGCAAAAACTATGTGTTTTACTATAAAGACGTCCTTGGAATATTAACTCACCCATTAATTGAACCCTACTCAAACACAAATGCATTAGTAAAAACTATAATTGAATTCAATTATACCTTCATTACACACCAAAAAATAATGGAGTTAAATCCTAATCCTAGCGCTTTATTCCTTTTATTATTTGGGAAATGGGAGGAAGGGAGTTTAAAAGCACTGGAAGGGATTTCACAATTATTGCAAACCATAAAAGGAAATTTAAGTAATGATAATGAAGAGGAAAAAATTACTAAAGCATTTGTTTTTTCAATCTTTAAAGTCATTAATAAACTGATCAGTTATTATTCTAAATACGATCATATCAATACTATTGAAACGCTTTACGCGATTTACAAACAAGTAATTGATCTTGCTGAGGTTTCATTTGAAGGAGAACCATTAAAAGGATTGCAAATTATGGGCGTTTTAGAAAGTCGTGTTTTAGACTTTGAAACGGTTATTATTACTTCTTTGAACGAAGGTAAATTACCAGCTGGTAAGTCGCAAAATTCTTTCATTCCATATGATGTGAAAAGAGAATTAGAGCTGCCTACTTTCAAAGAGAAAGACGCCATTTATACCTATCATTTTTATCATTTGTTACAACGTGCAAAAAACGTGTACTTACTTTATAATACCGAAAGTGATGGTATGGATGCTGGCGAAAAAAGCCGATTTATTACACAGTTACAAGTTGAATATAATGATAAAGATTTCCACAATATAAATCCTTCAATTTATAATGCGGTAGTACCTGAAAAAGCGAATCACCCAATGGTTATTCCAAAATCGGAATCAGTGATGGTACGGTTAAAAGAAATTGCCGAATCTGGATTTTCTCCAACCGCTATTACGAGTTACATTCGGAATCCAATACAATTTTACTATGACAAAATTTTATCAATTGGCGGAGTAGATGAAGTGGAAGAGAATATTGCCGGAAAGACATTAGGGATAATTATTCATGAAACTTTGGAAGCTCTTTATTTACCTTTTATAGGAAAATTTATATCCGAAAGTGACATTTTAAATTGTATCAAGCAAATTGATTCTGAAGTGTTAAACCAATTCAAAAATATTTATAAAGAGGGGGAAATCAAAAAAGGTAAAAATTTACTCACTTTTGAAGTTGTAAAACGCAATGTATATAACTTCTTAAAAGTAGAATTGGAATCTATCGTTTCAGGCGATGCTGTTAAAATAATCACACTAGAACAACGATTTGAGAGAATATTTGAGCATCCAAGTTTGCCATATCCGGTTAAAATTGGAGGTTCAGTAGATAGAATTGAATTGCGAAATGGAGTTCTACGAATTAT
Source organism: Bacteroidota bacterium (assembly GCA_947488545.1). Taxonomy (GTDB): domain Bacteria; phylum Bacteroidota; class Bacteroidia; order Flavobacteriales; family Flavobacteriaceae; genus Flavobacterium. The sequence continues at coordinate 2,546 of CANKZE010000039.1, read as the reverse complement.
TGATTATAAAACTGGAAAAGTTGATAAAGGAACGGTGACATTAACCACTTGGACAGATTTAACTAAAGATATTGTCAACGAAAAAATTATACAAATATTAGCCTATGCTTTTGCTTGTGAGGAATTGGCAATTGATCAACCGATGGAAGCCGGAATTATCTCTTTCAAGAATTTAAAATCTGGGTTTTTACCATTTACATTTAAACAAGGGAAAGAACTTAATACAATAATAAGTAAAGAAACAATAGATCAGTATTTAGAGCAAATTACGATTTTATTGGTTGAAATTTTAGATGAAAATATTCCTTTTGAAGAGAAAGTTTAGGTTTTTTTCACCACAAAAGAATCAAAAGATTATTTAATTTTTCTAAGAAAACCAACTATAACTTTTTCCAAATCCTCCTTATTTTCAATGTGGCTCATATGACCATCAGGGAAAGTAATTAATTCGGTATTGGTATTTTCGATTTGTTCTAAATTGTCTTTGTATAATAATACGCCATCTTTTTCTCCAAGAATTAACATTTTAGGAAAATCAGTTTCTTTGAGAATAAATTGTCTGTCTTTTCTAATTTTCATTCCCTCCAACGAAGCAACTATTCCTTGCAAAGGGGTTTTTAAAGCCTCTAATTTTACTTTTTCAATTTCATTTTCTAGGCGGTCACGTTTGTTCTCACTAAATAAATTAGCAATCGACATTCTAACAAAATTAATGTAATTCTGTTTTACAGCTTTAATAGCTCGATCCCGATTTATTTTTCGTTCTTCGCTATCTTCCTTAGCAGTAGAGTTCATTAAAACAACCCCTTTTAAAAATTGAGGAAATAATTCTGCAAACGCCAATGCAATATATCCTCCCATGGAATGCCCTATAATTATAGCTTTTCTAATTTTTAGATTGGATAAAATAGCTTTTACTATTTCAGCATTCTCTTCCATTGAATGAATATAACCAAGACAATCGGATTGCCCATGGCCCAATAAATCAATTGAAATCACTCTATTTTTTTCAGCTAATTTAGGAGCCAAATCCTTCCACATTGTTTTGTTTTCCAAAAAACCGTGAAGTAAAACCACAGTAGTTCCTGTTCCAATATCGGAAAAAGAAATGGCAGTGTTTTTAAAGATAATTTGTTTCATTGAAATATTTCGTGCAAAAATAAGGCTAAAATTTCTACAAAATAAAAAACGGTTTACATTTCTGCAAACCGTCTATTATCTATTTGTCTATATTCTTTTTAATTTAATTATGCATTCATAATCGTTTCAATTTCTTCAATTTCAATTGGAATATTCTGCATCAAATTAATAGGATTTCCTTTTTCTTGAATTACAACATTGTCTTCTAATCGAATTCCGAAACCTTCGGCAGGAATATAAATTCCTGGTTCAACTGTAAATACCATATTGGCTTGCATTGGCTCAGTCAAAATTCCATAATCGTGAGTATCTAAGCCCAAGTGGTGCGAAGTTCCATGCATAAAATATTTTTTATATGCAGGCCATTCCGGGTTTTCATTTTGCACATCGGCCTTGTCAATTAAACCTAAACCTAATAATTCTGAAGTCATTATTTTACCAACTTCAACATGATATTGTTTCCAAAGTGTTCCAGGAGTTAGCATTTTAGTAGCTTCATTTTTCACATTTAAAACAGCGTTATAAACTGCTTTTTGTCTTTCAGAAAAACGACCAGATACGGGAATCATACGCGTCATATCACTAGAATAATTAGCATATTCCGCAGCAACATCCAATAATATCAAATCACCAGCTTTACAAACTTGGTTATTCTCTATATAATGTAAAACATTGGCATTATTTCCTGATGCAATTATTGGTGTATACGCAAAACCTTTTGATCTATTTCGAATAAATTCGTGAATAAATTCAGCTTCAATTTCATATTCAGTAACATTTGGTTTTACAAATGACAATACTCTTCGAAATCCTTTTTCGGTAATATTACAAGCATTCTGAATTAATTCGATTTCCTCTTTTTCCTTTACTGATCGAATGCGTTGCAAAATCGGATTGCTTTTTGCTACAGCATGAGCAGGATATTTCTCTTTCCACCATTTTACAAAACGGGCTTCACGAGTTTCTGTTTCTACAGTCGCGCGGTAATGCTCATTGGTATTGATATAAATAGTTTCGGAATGGGTCATTAATTCGAATAAAATTTTCTCGAAATCTAGAAGCCAATAAACCGTTTTTATACCTGAAACCTCAAATGCACGATCTTTAGAGAGTTTTTCGCCTTCCCAAATCGCAATGTGATCGTTGGTTTCTTTTAAGAATAATATTTCTCTTTGGTGCTCGTATGGTGCATCTGGGAATAGTAACAAAATACTCTCTTCTTGATCTACTCCCGACAAATAAAAGATGTCGCGGTGTTGTGCAAATGGCAAAGTGCTATCGGCAGAAACCGGGTAGATATCATTAGAATTAAAAACCGCCACACTTTTAGGCTTCATCTGAGCCGTAAATTTCGAACGATTTTTTACAAATAAATTACTGTTAATTTGATGGTATTTCATAATGCA
>CANKZE010000038.1 GCA_947488545.1 Bacteroidota bacterium | reverse complement strand
CAAGAATTGAAAAAAGACGGAACTCCTGAAGGAATTGCCAGAATTGAAAATATCGAAGAGTTATTGAACGGTATTAAAGATTTTACCGAAGGACAAAAAGAAATTGATGGAGCTCGCGGTTCTTTGGCTGAGTTTATGGAAGATGTGGCTTTAGCAACCGATTTAGATAAAGACACCGGTGACGATGATCGAGTGGCTTTAATGACAATTCACCTGGCAAAAGGGTTGGAATTTCCAACGGTTTTTGTGGTAGGAATGGAGGAAGATTTGTTCCCAAGCGCGATGAGTATGAGTACTCGAAGCGAATTGGAAGAAGAACGTCGCTTGTTTTATGTGGCCTTAACTCGTGCGGAACACCAAGCCTATTTAACGTATGCACAATCGCGTTACCGTTGGGGAAAATTAACCGATAGCGAACCTTCCCGTTTTATTGAAGAAATTGACGGCCAATATTTGGAATATTTAACTCCAGAAGAAAACAATTATAGGTACAAACCAATGATTGATAGCGATATTTTTGGCGATGTCGATAAATCAAAATTGCGTTTGGCTAAGCCAATAGGAGGAACGCCTCCGAAACAATATGGAGATGAACAACCAGCATCCGTTAGGAAGTTAAAACCAGTAAATTCAAATGCTTCTTCGGGTGCAGCTAATTTATTTGACAACAAACTAACGATTGGAAATGTCGTAATGCACGAACGCTTCGGAAAAGGAGAAGTTATTAATTTAGAAGGCGTTGGCGCTGATAAAAAAGCCGAAATCAAATTTGAAGTCGGAGGTATTAAGAAATTGTTACTTCGTTTTGCAAAATTGGATGTAATCGGGTAAACGCTTAAAGCATAAGGCCTAAAGCATAAAGCATAAAGCAAATAAAATGTCACAATTCATAAAAATATACGAGAACAATCCCAACGAAGTCGCTATTAAAAAAGTGGTTGAGGTTTTGAAGAATGGTGGTTTGGTAATTTATCCTACAGATACCGTTTATGGTTTGGGTTGTGATATTACCAATACCAAAGCACTGGACCGAATTGCAAAAATCAAAGGGGTGAAGTTGGAGAAAGCCAATTTTTCATTTATATGCTCCGATTTAAGTCATATTTCCGATTATATTAAGCAAATTGACACTTCAACATTTAAAATTCTAAAAAGAGCTTTACCAGGTCCTTATACTTTTATTTTACCTGGAAATAATAATTTACCAAAAGAATTCAAAAAGAAAACTACCGTCGGAATTCGAGTTCCAAACAATGCTATTGCTTTGGAAATTGTGCGCCAATTAGGAAACCCAATCGTTTCAACATCCATTCATGATGAAGATGAAGTTTTAGAATATTCTACCGATCCAGAATTGATTTTTGAGAAATGGCAAAGCCTTGTTGATCTTGTGATTGATGGAGGTTAATTGATTTATCAGGATTTGAACCAGTTGTAATTCGAGAAGGAAAAGGAAGTTTGGACGTGATTTAAATGAAATTAGTAAACTATTTGTAAAAAAAAACGTCTTGAGAAATCAAGACGTTTTTTTAATTTTTAAACCTTCTAATAGCTGGTTGCTCAAAGCTGAAAGCTATATTACTGTTTTTTCATTTCTTTTTCAATCATTTCGTAAAATTCATCTATTTTAGGAAGGATTACGATACGAGTTCTTCTATTGATTGCTCTGTTGGTAACTGAATTATTTTCAACCAATGGAATAAATTCACCACGACCAGCAGCTATTAATTGTTTAGGATTTACTTTTAAATCTTTAGTTAAAACTCTAACAATTGCTGTAGAACGTTTTGCACTCAAATCCCAGTTGTCTATTAATACATTGTTTCCAATGAACGGCACATTATCGGTGTGTCCCTCAACCATACACTCAAATGTTGGTTTGTCATTAATAATTTTAGCAACCTTTGCGAGTACTTCCTTAGCACGATCACTAACTAGGTAACTTCCGCTTTTGAAAAGTAATTTATCAGCAATTGAGATAAAAACAACTCCTTTTTCAACATTCACTTCAATATCTGGATCGGTTACACCTACAGAACTCTTAATGCTTGTAACTAACGCTAAAGTTACACTGTCTTTCTTAGTTAAAGCATCTTGCATTCTTGAAATTTTGATGTCTTTTTCCTTGATTGTTTCTAATGCTTTTTCAATATTTTGAGCTCCTTTTGTAGATAAGGTAGTCATGTTATCCATGTTTTGAATCAAATTCTCATTGTTTTTCTTAAGAAATTCAATTTGACTTGCAAGAGCATCTTTTTCTGTAATACACATGTTCAATTTAACTGTGCATGAATTTAATAAATCTTGAATTTCTTTATTCTTGGCTTCTAAGGCTACAAATTTCTTCTTTGAAACACAAGAAGTTGTCAATAAAGCGACTAATGATAATGCTAATACGATTCTTTTCATGAGGGTTTATTTTTTTACAAAATTAAATAAAAAACAATTATTAATGACATTATAATTTTCAAAAATTATGCCGCTTTTTTATATAATAATCATATACAATACTATTTTTATTATAATAGGATTTTAATTGAAAATCGTTTCGTTTTCTTAAATTTCTATTTATCAAATGATAGTAATGAAAATGGGCTTTTAGTATGGCAAATAAATGGACAAATTTACCTTGGAATAAAAATCGAATCCCTGCAATTCCATCCAATATCATTCTGATAAAGATTATTGAGAATAGTTTTTCTTTAGGTAAATTCTTAGTCAACATAAACAAAGAATTTCTAAAATTTAGGAATGTTTTTTTAGGATTTTCTTCGTTTAATGTAGCGCCACCAACATGGTAGATAGTAGATAAACCGTTGTATTTAATGGTGTAATTTTTATTTTTTGCGCGCCAACACAAATCTATTTCTTCTTGGTGTGCAAAAAAATCAGTATCAAAACCATTCAATTCTTTGTAAACAGAACTTCTTATAAAAAAACAAGCGCCTGATGCCCAAAAAATTTCGCAGCTATCATTGTATTGTCCAAGGTCTTTTTCTATCGATTCAAATATTCTACCTCGGCAAAAAGGATATCCATATTTATCAATAAAACCTCCGCCAGCTCCAGCATATTCAAAATAATCTTTGCGTTTAAAGTCTAATATTTTAGGTTGGATGATTGCTGTTTCTGGTTCGTTATTGAATGTTTCAATTATTGGTTGCAACCAATTTTGGGTTACTCCAACATCAGAGTTTACTAATGCATAAACATCGGCATCTACCTTTTTTAAAGCTTCGTTATAACCTTGAGCAAATCCAAAGTTGTATTCGTTTTTAATTATTTGAACCGAAGGAAAATGAGTAGTTACAAATGAAATCGAATCGTCGGTAGAGGCATTATCAGCTACATATACAGTTGCTTCAGGAGAATTTTGAACAACAGAAGGCAGAAACTGTTCTAACAATTTCTTTCCATTCCAATTCAAAATTACAACTGCGATTTTCATTATATTTAAATTAAAGTTGATATTCTGGTAATTCCGTTAGAAAATGATATTTCTCATTCTCATAATCCATTTTGCAAAAGTAATGATTAAGTCCGTTGGTTACCATTAAATAATCCGCATTCAAAGTCATATTGTATCTCGCGATTTGATCGAAAGTACTTTGAGTAATTTTAACTTCCGGTGCTTTACATTCTACAAGCACATTAATATTTCCATCCGGTTTATAAACTACAACATCGTATCTTTTAGTTAGATTGTTGATTTTCAACAGTTTTTCAACATTTATGTGCGATTTTGGATATTTTTTATCTTGTAATAAAAATTGAACTACATGTTGGCGAACCCATTCCTCAGGTGTAATTATTATAAATTTTTTCCTGATTTCATCGAAAATAGCTACTTTATTTTCACTATTTTTGAATCGGAAAGAATAAGTTGGAAATTGCAATTGCTTCATATAGCAAAAATATAAAATAAGTTTAAAGTTTAAGGTTTAATGTTTCACACGATTCTAAAAAACTTTTAACTTTAAAAATGAAACATAAATCAATGGATGAAGTTTTAAAAATTGTAAACGACATTAAAGCGGGAAAGTTAAAACCCATCTATTTTTTAATGGGTGAGGAACCTTATTATATAGACAGGCTTTCAGATTATATTGAAAATAATGTCCTTACAGAAGAGGAAAAAGGTTTTAACCAAACGGTGCTTTACGGTCGTGATGTTACAGTTGAAGACATAGTTTCAGCAGCAAAACGTTATCCGATGATGGCTGAACGACAAGTTATTATTGTAAAAGAAGCTCAGGATTTGGTCAAAACAATTGACAAATTTGAAAGTTATGCTTCTGATCCAGTGCCTACAACAGTTTTAGTACTTTGTTATAAATACAAAACCCTTGACAAACGAAAAAAGGTAACTAAACTTTTTGAAAAATCGGGATTGGTATTTGAAAGCAAAAAATTATACGATAACCAAGTTGGCCAATGGATTACCAGAGTTTTACAAGCTAAAAAATATTCTATAGAACCAAAAGCATCCGCAATGTTGGTGGAATTTTTGGGAACCAATTTGGAAAAAATTAATAATGAATTAGAAAAACTTCAAATTATTTTACCTGTTGGAAGTACCATTTCAGCTAATCACATTGAAGAAAATATAGGATTCAGTAAAGATTTTAATATTTTCGAATTACGAAAGGCAATTGGTGAAAAAAACCAGCTAAAGTCTTATAAAATAGCGCAGTATTTTTCTGAAAATCCAAAAGACCATCCTTTAGTTATGACAACGGGAATGCTCTTTAGTTTCTTTGTTCAATTACTCCAATACCACGGATTAAAAGATAAAAATCCTAAAAATGTGGCTGCGGTACTAAAGGTAAATCCATTTTTTCTAAAAGATTACGATGTCGCTTTGAGAAATTATCCAATGAAAAAAGTGAGTAAAATTGTGACTTTGCTTCGTGAAATTGATGTGAAAAGCAAAGGTGTAGGCGCCAACGCATTACCGCAACATGAATTATTGAAAGAAATGTTAGTTGGAATTTTCAATTAATCACCAACAATTATTTACTATCACAATTACATTTGAAATAAAAACTATTTTGTCGATATTTGCCATTCAAATTTTTAAATTTCAATTATGGGAATGAATAAAAATACTGTTTTAGCTTGGGCAACTTTACTTATGCTTGTCATGGGTTTATTGTTGATAGGATTGGGAATTTTTAAATACAGTGAAATTTCAGGATGGGGATTTGTTGCAGTTGGTGTTGGCTTTCTAGCAAACGCATGGGTCTTCAACGCATTAAAAGGGAGGATTTAGAATAATCAATTGCAATGGCAAAAATCAATTGCAATTTCAAAAATCAAATTCAATTTCAAAAATCAATTGCAATGGCAAAAATCAAAATCAAATTCAAAAATCAATTTCAATTAAAATAATAATATAATACTAAATAATATAGAATGTCAGACGATAAAAAAGTAATATTTTCAATGCAAAAATTGAGTAAAACCTACTCAAGCAGTGATAAGCAGGTATTAAAAAACATTTATTTAAGTTTCTTTTATGGAGCTAAAATTGGTATTCTTGGACTTAATGGTTCGGGAAAATCATCATTATTAAGAATTATTGCTGGTGTTGATAAAAATTATCAAGGAGATGTAGTTTTTCAACCGGGTTATACTGTTGGATATTTAGAGCAAGAACCAATTTTGGACGATACTAAAACAGTTATTGAAATTGTTAAAGAAGGAGTTGCAGAAACTATGGCAGTTTTAGATGAATTCAACAAAATCAATGATAGTTTTGGGTTGCCAGAAGTATATGAAGATGCTGATAAAATGCAGCAATTGATGGATCGTCAAGCCGATTTACAAGATAAAATTGATGCACTTGGGGCTTGGGAAATCGATACCAAATTAGAAATTGCAATGGATGCACTTCGAACTCCAGAAGGCGATACTCCAATTAAAAACTTATCTGGTGGTGAAAGACGTCGCGTGGCGTTATGTAGATTACTATTAAAACAACCTGATATTTTATTATTAGATGAACCAACAAACCACTTGGATGCGGAAAGCGTACTTTGGTTAGAACAACATTTAGCTCAATATTCTGGAACTGTAATTGCAGTAACTCACGACCGTTATTTCTTGGATAACGTTGCGGGTTGGATTTTAGAATTGGATAGAGGAGAAGGTATTCCTTGGAAAGGAAATTATTCTTCTTGGTTGGATCAAAAATCGATTAGAATGGCACAAGAAGAAAAAGTGGCTTCTAAACGTAGAAAAACGCTAGAACGCGAGTTGGACTGGGTTCGTCAAGGTTCAAAAGGACGTCAAACCAAACAAAAAGCGCGTTTGCAGAATTACGACAAACTATTAAATGAAGATCAAAAACAATTGGATGAGAATTTAGAAATTTATATTCCAAATGGTCCTCGATTAGGAACAAATGTTATTGAAGCTACTAGCGTTGCTAAATCTTTTGGTGATAAATTATTATATGATAACTTAAATTTTACTCTTCCTCAAGCAGGAATTGTTGGGATTATTGGGCCAAATGGTGCTGGTAAATCGACTATTTTCAAAATGATAATGGGTGAAGAAAAATCGGATGGCGGAGAATTCAAAATTGGTGAAACTGTAAAAATCGCCTATGTAGATCAATCGCATTCGAATATTGATCCAAATAAATCAATCTGGGAAAATTTTGCGGATGGACAAGAATTAATTATGATGGGCGGGCGCCAAGTCAATTCTCGCGCTTATTTAAGTCGATTTAATTTTGGTGGAAGCGATCAAAACAAGAAAGTTTCAATGTTATCTGGAGGAGAAAGAAACCGTTTGCATTTAGCAATGACATTAAAGGAAGAGGGTAACGTTTTATTATTGGATGAGCCAACTAACGATTTGGATATCAATACACTTAGAGCATTGGAAGAAGGTTTGGAAAACTTTGCTGGATGTGCGGTAGTAATTTCTCACGATAGATGGTTCTTAGATAGAATTTGTACTCACATTTTAGCATTTGAAGGAAATTCAGAAGTTTATTATTTTGAAGGAGGTTTCTCTGAATATGAAGAAAACAAGAAAAAACGTTTAGGCGGTGATTTAACACCAAAACGATTAAAATATAGAAAATTGATTAGAAATTAAGATTAAAAGAGACCATTTAGGTCTCTTTTTTTAAATATATCATTTTCATTTAACATTTTTATAATAGGTTTTATATATTCGTGTATATAAAACTTGTTTTCTGTATGTATAAAAAAATATCCCTCCTATTTTTTTTATTTATTTCAAATATATTTTTTGCTCAAACGGATACTCCTCAGGTAAAAGAGATTAAAGATATTCTTGCTAAATCAGGCGAATATCTTAACAAACTTGAATGTGATAAATCGATGTTATTGGCAAAAACAGCGCTCCAAAAAGCCATAAAAATTGACAATCCTGAACAAACAGCTAGAGCCTATAATTTAATTGGATTAAACCTTGAGCAATATTCCGACTTTAAAAAAGCCATATTTTTCTACCAAAAAGGATTGACTTTTGTAAATAAAACTTCCAATGATTTTGTAAAATATGCTATTCATACCAATTTAGCGAATTGTTATTGTTTTGAAAAAATAGATTATAAGAAGGGAATATACCATTATAAGCAAGCTATATATTTTGTTAATTTATTAAAAGATGATTACGCAATTATGTTTGCTTATTTAAATATTACTTCGGCCTATTTTGCTGTAGAAGATTATAACAACGGAATTAGATATTTAAAAACTGCTGAAAAACTAATTGCAAGCCAAGATGATTTGGAGTCTAAAATCATGTACAATTCCCTAATAGGTGGATATTATGCATATAAAAATGATTTTGATAAATCAGAAAAATATTACAAGACGGCTTTGAAATTTTGTAATGAAAATACCAAAGAACTTTTGGAAAGCAATGCCGCAGAAGTTTATGATGATATTTCTAGAATGTATGCAAAGAAAAAAGATTTTTCTAGCGCATATGAATACATGGAAAAGTACAATCAATTGAAAGATAAATTGTATGAAGAAGAACATTCTCAAGTAGAAAAACAGTCTGGAATGTCCTCCGTATTAAATGAATATAAAAGACAAATAAGTCATATTGAATTTGAAAAACAACAACAATTAGAATTGATTAATCAGAATAAAAAGGTTACCATTTTATTATTTATTCTTTCAATAATTCTGGTTTTACTGTTATTATCGTTATATAAATATTACTTATTCAAGCAAAAGACAAATTTATTATTAGTTAAAAACAACAAAGAAATACAAAAAGCCAAAGAAAATGCTGAGGAACTACTTACCTTAAAATCGCAATTTATTTCCACGATAAGTCATGAGCTAAGAACACCATTGTACGGGGTAGTGGGAATAGTCGATATAATAAAAGATGAAAATCCAAAATTGGCAAAAAGTGATTATATGAAATCACTTTCTTTTTCAACAAATTACTTGTTATCATTGGTTAACGACGTACTTCAGCTTAGTAAATTTGAAAGTAGAGTGATAAAATTAGAAGATAATGAATTCAATATTTTCGATGAAGTAAGCGCTATTTTTGGTTCTTCAAATATGATTTATAATAAAAACAACAATAAAGTAACTTTTGATATTGATCCAAATATTCCAAAAAAAATAATTGGTGACAATAGTAGATTAGCACAAATATTGATTAATTTATTAGATAATTCATTAAAATTCACCAATCAAGGGGAAGTTTCATTGACAATTAATTTAATAAAAAATGATGATGATTATTCTTATTTAAAATTTGAAGTTAAAGACACGGGAATTGGAATTGCACCTGAAAATCAAAAATTAATATTTGATAATTTTGTTCATATAAAAAATATGAATTATCCATACCAAGGAACAGGAATAGGACTTTCGATAGTACATTATTTAATTGAAATGTTTGAAAGTACAATTGAAATTGAAAGTGAATTGGGAAAAGGATGTGCTTTTAATTTTACTATTAAATTCAAAAACAGATGCAATAATGAATATTTGTTACAAAATATTAATACAGAACAAAGCGAATTAGTACCAATTAATGTTTTGTTAATTGAAGACAATAAAATCAATCAATTGGTTACCCAAAAGTCGTTGATGAAATTGAATTGCAATGTTGAAATTGTTGAAACTGGTTCAGAAGCTTTAAATCTAATTACACAAGATGCATTTGATTTAATAGTAACCGACATTAATCTCCCGGATATTTCAGGTTTTGAAATAACCAAAAAAATTAGAAATAGCAACATAAAAACGCCTGTATTTGCAGTTACAGCATACTCTTACGATGAAATAAAACTTCAAGCAATTGAGTCTGGAATAGACGAGATTTTTGTTAAACCCTTTAAATCAGAAGAATTATCGGCAAAAATTAGAGAATATATTTATGATGACAGTGATAATTAGTACCAGCGTTTTTTATTTTGCTTTGAATTCGATGACTTCCTAGATTTATTAGCTTCCCGACTTCTATTTGAATTTTTCTGTGTGCTTACAGGAGCCGTTTCAGGACTTCCACTGTGCCAAGGATAAGGATGATCTGAAATTGTTTTAACATCAACTTTAATCAATTTCATGATGTCTTTCCAATATGGGTGTTCGTCTTTTCCACAAAATGAAATTGCAATACCACCATTTCCAGCTCTTCCAGTTCTTCCAATTCTATGAACGTAGGTCTCAGGAATATTAGGTAAATCGAAATTGATAACGAACGGTAATTGGTCGATGTCTATTCCTCTCGCCGCAATATCAGTAGCTACAAGAACTCCAACTTCCTTATTTTTAAAGGCGTCTAAAACTCGTTGGCGAGCATTTTGAGATTTGTCTCCGTGTATTGCCTCAGCAGCAATATTGTTTTTTCTAAGTGCTTTTACCACATTATCAGCTCCGTGTTTTGTTCTTGAAAAAACCAAGACATCTGATAAATTTTCATTTTTTATCAAATGATATAATAAGTTTCTTTTCTCCGTTTTCTCGACAAAATAAATACGTTGTTCTACATTTTCAGCGGTTGAAGAAACAGGTGAAACAGAAACTTTAGCAGGATCTTGAAGGAACATTTCGGCTAGTTCTCGAATCGCTATTGGCATTGTAGCCGAAAACAAAAGAGTTTGTCTGTTTTTTGGAGTTAGTTTTACAATTTTCTTTACATCGTTTACAAATCCCATGTCCAACATTTGATCGGCTTCATCAAGAACCAAAGTGTGTAAATGATCTAAATCAATAAAACCTTGCTTGTGCAAATCCAATAATCGTCCTGGAGTTGCGATTAGAATATCAATACCAGATTTCAAAGTATCAACTTGCGGATTTTGTGAAACACCACCAAAAATGGTCAATTGAGTGATGTTAGTATATTTTGCGTAAGCGTCGAAACTTTGACCAATTTGAACCGCCAATTCTCTGGTAGGTGTAACAACTAACGCTCTAATTTGTTTTGCTTTTTTAGAAGAACCTACAATTCGGTGCAATTGATGAATGATTGGAATTGCAAATGCCGCAGTTTTTCCTGTCCCAGTTTGCGCGCATCCAATAATATCTTTTCCTGATAAAACTATTGGAATTGCTTGTTCTTGAATGGGAGTTGCTTCTATATAGCCTAATTCAAATACGGCTTTTTGGATACTTTTTGAAAGTGATAAATCTTCGAATAACATATTTTTGATATTTAGAATCCAGTATTAATTACTTAAATTCTTGGCAAAGATAGGTTATATTAATGAAACCCTGTTTTTAAGAAATAAATCTAGGAATCTTATTGATTTTTTTGATGGTTTTCAAAATTTGCTTTTACAAAGTCGGTAACAAGGTAGCCAATTAATTTACCAATCAAATGATTGTTTTTATCTTCACCCAATTCTGGAGCGCCTTCGCAAATGTGTAAATAAGCAGCATTTTGATTGTTTCCAAAGAAGTAAATAAATTGACGTAATTTCTCAATTGAAAACCCACTTAAAGTCATCGCGCTACTAGCAATATTTGGAATAGCATCAAGGTCAATTTCAATTCCGAAACGGTCGTCTTTTATGAAATCTAAAGCTAAATTCATTTCAGGTTCAAACTTTTTTTGTTTTCTGATTTGAATTTCATCATAGGTATTAAATTTTACTCGATCGTCTATTTTCTTTAAGGAATCCAAGACACTTTTTGAGGTATAATTTTCGTGTAATCCAAAAATAAAATACCGATTTAAAAAACCTTCTTCATAGGCATAAGAAAAACCATTTCCACTGTGTCGACCTTCCAAAATTCTAAAATCGGAATGGGCATCAAAATTAATTGCGTTTACTGGTTTTCCAAAGGCTAGGGCAGAGCCCTTAATATTTCCATAGGCGTTATTGTGGCCACCACCAATTATTATTGGAATTTTCCCAGCTTTTACAATTTTACAAACGATATGAGAAACTTCTTTATCTATTTTATGAACTAATTGGTTTAATCGTTTTCTGTCATTATCAGAATTGAAGTCTAAGTGCTGACTTTCAGCCATTTCTTCACTTACATTTAGTTGCCCTAAAACTAATAGTTGACTTCCTTTACAAAAACGATTGTGTTGAATATTTGCAATACTTTTTATAGCACTTTCCCAAGCAGATGCTGCTCCGGCACGACCATAATTGGCTCTAACACCTATGTCTTCTGGGATTCCGAATAAAACATATTTTGCTTCGCAAGAATTTAAGTATTCATTTGCATCAGTATTCTTTGGTACGGTTAACATTTTCTCGCCAAATTTTACCTCTCCAGATCTGAAGTTGGTCACTTTTGCAAGGTCATTAACTGTAAAGGGAACCAATTTTTCCATACAATAATAGTTTTACCAAAAATAATATATTTTAATTACTTACGTTGTTAGAATATTAATTATTATTTTCGTAAAAAATTTATAATCATTATGGAAAATCAAAACAACAATTCAGGACTTAAATCATTAGTTATCGTTTTGTCTGTACTTTTTGCTTTAAGCTTAGTTTACATTTACAAATTGACTACAGATGTTAATTCTACAGAAACAAAATTAGCCACTACTTTGTCTGAAAAAGATCAAGTAATGAAAGATTTAAAAGACCTTAAAACTACTTATGACGCTGCAATTGCCGAAAATACTTCCATGTCAGATGAATTAATTGCTGAAAGAGAAAAAGTAGTTGCTTTAATGGCCGACTTAAAAAAGTCCAATGGCGATGTTGCTTCTATGGAAAAATACAAAAAACAGTATTTAGCATTAGAATCAAAAATGAAAGGTTTAGTTGCTGAAAATGAAACCTTAAAGAAAGACAATACGGTATTAAAAGTTCAACGAGACAGCACAATTGTTGTACTTGACGAATCAAAAAAGACAAATAAAGAGTTGACAGGTCAAAATGAAAACTTAACTAAAACTGTTGAAAAAGGTTCGAAATTAGCAATTGTAAATTTAAAATCTGCAGCTTTCATTGTTAGAAGTTCTGGTAAAGAAATTGCAACAGACAAAGCGAGTCGTGCAGATATTTTAAAGGTTAGTTTTACTATTGCTGAAAATTCTATTGCTAAATCTGGAGATAGAAAATACTACGTTCAAGTTATTGATAGTAAAAACAATGTAATGGGAGAGCGTCAAACAGAGCGTTTTGCGGATAAAACATTAACTTACAGTTACATTGCAAATGTAAAATATGACAATAAAACAGTTGATGTGGTAAATAATATTAAAGCTGATAAATTAGAAAAAGGTACGTTTTATGTAAATATTTTTGATAATGGACAATTGATTTCAAATGCCATTTTCACTCTGAAATAAAACTATTTTTTAATTAAATATAAAGGGATTTGTTATTGCAAGTCCCTTTTTTATTTCACAATAGTTCCTTCAATAAAAACCGAATCTATTAGGTTACTACCAAAAGCATAAGGCAATTCGTAAATCGAATTTATGGGTTTTGTAATAATTATATTTGCTTTTTTTCCAACAGTAATACTTCCGTGAGTTTTAGAAATATCCATTGCGTAAGCTCCGTTTATTGTGGCCGCATTTATTGCTTCTTCAGGTGTCATTTTCATTTTTATACAGGCAGTAGCAACTACAAAATTCATATTTCCTGAAGGACTTGAGCCAGGGTTGAAATCGGTGGCTAATGCCAAAGGTAATCCCGCTTCTATAATTGATCTTGCTGGTGTATATGGAATTCCTAAAAAGTAAGAACAACTTGGAAGTGCAACAGGCATAGTATCTGAATTTTTTAAAACCTCAATATCATCATGATTCATAATTTCCAAATGATCAACGGATAGCGCTTTGTTATTTACCGCTGCTTTTACTCCACCAATTGCATTAAATTGATTGACATGAATTTTTGAAACAAGTCCGAACTTATTTCCAGCTTTCATAATTTGTTCCGTTTCTGAAACGGAAAAATAGCCTGATTCACAAAAAACATCAATAAAATCGGCAAGATTTTCATTTGCAATAGCAGGAAGCATTTCATTAATTAGGATATCAATATAGCCTTGATGATTTTCTTTAAATTCAGATGGAAAGGCATGTGCTCCAAGGAAAGTTGCTTTTATTTCGATTGGATAATTTGCTTTTAATTTTTGAATTACCTTCAACATTTTAAATTCTCCTTGAACAGAAAGTCCGTAACCTGATTTTATTTCTACTGCACCAGTTCCCATTTTCATGACTTCTTCCAATCGCTTTTTGGATTGATTGTAGAGTTCTTCTTCGGAGGTTTCGTTTAGTTTTTTTGCAGAATTTAATATTCCGCCACCTCGATTTGCAATTTCATCATAGGTCATGCCGTTGATTCGGTCAACAAATTCTTGTTCGCGATTTCCTGCATAAACAATGTGGGTATGGCTATCACACCAAGTTGGAAGCACCATTTTACCTGTTGCATCAATTGTTGAATCAACAGAAATTGTTGGGCAATTTTTCATATCACCATAATCAGAAATAATATTATTTTCAATCAATAAATAGGCATTTTTAATAGTAGGGAGTTCTTTCATTTCTGCTCCTGAGACTTTTAAAATGCCGTTTTCACGAACTTGTATTAGTTCTTTTATATTAATGATTAATATTTTCATAAAATGATTTTTAGTAAAAATAGTCTGAATTTTGGAATAATTCTTAAATTTAGACAAAATTAGACATTGTGAGAAAAATTAAATATAAAAAAGGAAGAAAAGTTCAACCTTCGATTTTGGAATATACAGGCGTTCATAAAAATTTTGAAACGCAAATTCAATTGTTTATCTATGATGATAATGATTTGACTGAATATCCAAATTTAAATATTGATAAGATCCCTGAAACCATTGATTTAGATAAGATAAATTGGCTTAACATACATGGATTAAATAATATTGATTTGATTAAATCGATTGGTATTTATTTGGATGTTGATAATTTTATATTAGGAGATATTTTAAATACTACCCAAAGAACAAAATTAGATGAGCTCCATGATTTGCTTTTTTTTAATGTTAAATCTTTACTTCCAACAGAAAATTCAGATAATATTTCAGTAGAGCAAATTAGTTTTTTAATCAAAGAAGGGATTTTAGTTTCATTTCAAGAAAAAAGAAGTGATTTTTTTACACATATTCGGGAAAGAATAAGAACCCATTCTGGAATCGTTCGAACTAAAAAAGCGGATTATTTGCTTTATTTATTGTTGGATGCAATAATGGAGAATTTTTATATAACTATTGAAGCTGAAGAAAATAAGGTTGAAGATCTAATAAATTTATCTAAAACGAGCACTGATCCAACTATTTTGGTTCAAATTGAAAAACACCGTGATAATTTCAACTTTTTAAAGCGATCTATAATTCCGCTTCGAGATTCTTTGTATTCTATAAAAAGTATTAAAGACGACGATGTTTTTAATGCTATAGCTCACGAAAATTTTAGTTTTTTCTCTCGATTGCATCAAAAAAGTTTAGAGCTTTTAGATCAAATTGATGATGATATGGTGACATTGGATAGCGCATCAAACTTTTTCTTTTCATCACAAAATCATAAAATGAATGAGGTAATGAAAACGCTTACAGTTATTTCAGCAATATTTATCCCATTAACTTTTATTGTTGGAGTTTATGGAATGAATTTTGAAAATATGCCCGAGTTGAAATATACTTACGGCTATTACATTGTAATTGCTGCTATGTTTACAATTGCTTTAGGAATGGTTTATTATTTTAAGAAACGCAACTGGTTTTAACAGTTACATCCATTTTAATATTTTCCTAATTAATGTAAGTTTCCCTTTGTAAGGAGCATATCTCATTGGTAAATCCAACCAATTTGCCTTTTTTACAATAGCTTTTTTATGTGAAAAAGTATCAAAACTCATTTTCCCATGATAAGCACCAATTCCTGAATGTCCTACACCGCCAAATGGCAATCTATTATTTGAAAAATGTATAACAGTATCATTAATACAACCACCTCCGAAAGAAAATTTCTGAATTATTTTTTCTGCAAATTTATTTTTTGTAGTGAAAACATAAAGAGATAGTGGTTTGTCATATTTTGAAATGATTGCATCCAATTCCGTTTCGTTTTCGTAAGATAATATTGGTAAAATAGGTCCGAATATTTCTTCTTTCATCACTGGACTTTCAAATGATGTTTCGTCAATTAGAGTAGGAGCTAGGTAACAATCTTCAGAGTTTATTTGTCCACCAAAAAGTACTTTTTCAGGTTCAATTAATTGATTCAATCGTTCCCAATTTCTAGTATTTACAATTCGAGTGTAATCCGGAGATAACTCTGGATTTTCTGAATAGGCATTTGTGATTTCTAGTTTTAAATGCTCAACCAATTCTGATTTTACTTTTTCTTGAACCAACAAATAATCAGGTGCAATACAGGTTTGACCAGCATTTATGAATTTTCCCCAAACGATTCTTTTGGCTGCCAACTTAATATTGGCTGTTTCATCAATAATACATGGATTTTTTCCACCTAATTCTAAGGTTACGGGTGTCATATATTCTGCGGCAGCTTTTGCAACAATTTTCCCAACGGCTACACTACCAGTAAAAAAGATATAATCCCATTTTTGAGCTAATAGATTTTGAGAAACTTCAACGCCACCTTCAATCACTTCAACATGATTTTTTGTAAAAACTTTTGAAATAATTTCTGCAATAATACTAGAGGTGTTTGGTGTTAACTCAGAAGGTTTTAAAACAACAGAATTCCCAGCCGCAACAGCTGCAATTAAAGGGCACAAAGCGAGTTGGAACGGATAATTCCAAGGAGAAATCACTAAGACTTTTCCGTACGGTTCACTATAAATGTAGTCACTTGAAGGAAAATTTAATATTGAAGGCAGAACTCTTTTTGGTTTTGCCCAACATTTTAAATTTTTTATAGTTTGTTTTAAATCACCAATTACATAATTTGTTTCGGTTAATACCGCTTCAAATTCTGGCTTTTTAAAATCTTTATAAAGCGCTTCAATAATTCTACTTTCGTTTTCCTCTATAGAATACAATAACCTAGTTAAAGTTTCTTTTCTATATTGAATATTTGATTTATAGTCCATGTGTTTAAATTAACCTTATAAAGTTAAGAATTTTATTTTAAATAGCGTTCCAAATCACATCTTTTGGAGTAGGAGCAATAATTTCAATATTTTCTTTCGTCACAGGATGAGTGAAAACTAATTTTCTAGCATGAAGATGAATTCCACCATCAGGATTACTTCTATCAAATCCATATTTTAAATCACCTTTTATAGGTGAACCAATAGCTGATAATTGCGCTCTAATTTGATGATGTCTTCCAGTGTGAAGGTTTATTTCTAGCGCGTAATAATTTTGTAATGAAGCAATTATCTTGTAATCTAAACTTGCGATTTTACTTTCGGGAACTTCTTTTATATGCGCTTTTGT
>CANKZE010000037.1 GCA_947488545.1 Bacteroidota bacterium | reverse complement strand
TATTTGGATCAAATTAGAAAAATCTCAGGAAAACTTTACGTAATTTGCGTAGAAATATATTTGTATGAATTCTAGCTTTTTTTATTCCCTTTTGAAAAAACAATTTCCGTTTACTCCAACGATTAAACAGGATCTTTTTTTTCAACAGATTGCCGAATTTTGCACCAATATTGATAACAACGAAATTTTTGTTTTGAAAGGTTATGCTGGTACCGGAAAAACAACTGTAATTTCTACAATTGTAAATAATTTAGCTGAAATAAATAAGAAATATGTTCTTTTAGCTCCAACGGGTCGGGCTGCAAAAGTGATTGCAAATTATTCCCACAAACCTGCATTTACAATTCATAAAAAAATATATTTTCCAAAAAAAGTTGCTGGTGGAGTTAGTTTTACGATGCAGCAAAACAAACATAAAAACACTTTATTTATTGTTGATGAAGCGTCGATGATATCTGATTCAAATACTGACAGTAATGCGTTTGATAATGGTTCATTACTTGACGATTTGATTTCATATATTTATTCTGGCACCAATTGCAAAATGATATTGCTGGGAGACACCGCTCAATTACCGCCTGTAAATCTTGATATTTCTCCGGCTTTAAATATTGATACTTTGGGAATGCATTATCAAAAAGAAATCAAACATATTGAGTTTGATGAAGTAATGCGTCAGGAAGAAAAATCGGGAATCTTGTTCAATGCAACTGAACTTCGTGATGTTTTGAAAGAAGAATTATATGAGAGTTTTAAATTCAATTTAAAAGGTTTCAAAGATATTATTCGATTGACTGACGGGTATGATATTCAAGACGCAATCAATTCTGCTTATAGCAATTATAGTATTGAAGATACTGCGTTTATTGTTCGTTCCAATAAAAGAGCCAATCAATATAATGAACAAATCCGAACTAGAATATTGGATAAAGAAAGCGAATTGTCTACAGGTGATTTTTTAATGGTTGTGAAAAACAATTATTTTTGGCTTAAAGACTCTGATGAAGCTGGATTTATTGCCAATGGTGATATCATAGAAGTATTAGAAATATTCTCGATTTTGGAATTGTACGGATTTAAATTTGCGAAAGTAAAAATCAGAATGGTCGATTATCCCAATCAAATTCCGTTGGAAACTGTTTTATTATTAGACACAATATCAAGCGAATCTCCATCACTAACCTATGAAGAATCCAATAGATTGTACCAAGAAGTGCTATTGGATTATGAAGGAGAAACAAAATATAAAAAGTTTCAAAAGGTAAAAGAAAATGAGTTTTTCAATGCACTTCAGGTTAAGTTTTCCTATGCAATTACTTGTCATAAATCGCAAGGAGGGCAGTGGAATACAGTTTTTATTGAGCAACCTTATTTGCCGAATGGCATTGATAGAGATTATATTCGATGGCTTTATACCGCAATTACGAGGGCAAAAGATAAACTTTATTTAATAGGTTTTAAAGACGAAAATTTCGAAGAATAGTTAGAATTATAAAATCATTTGTAAGTTTGTATTTCAAAAGTAAAACATGAAAGTAATAGCAGTTATTCCCGCAAGATACGCATCAACAAGATTTCCAGCTAAATTATTGCAAGATTTAGGGGGTAAAACTGTAATTACTAGAACCTATGAAGCGGCAATAAATACCAATTTATTTGACGATGTTTTTGTTGTAACCGATTCTGATTTGATTTTCAATGAAATTGTATCTCAAGGTGGAAAAGCCATTATGAGTATTAAAGAACACGAATCGGGGAGTGATAGAATTGCAGAAGCGGTTTCAAATTTGGATGTTGATATTGTTATAAATATACAAGGAGACGAACCATTTATCGATAAAGATTCTCTTGCGAAATTGATTCAAGTTTATAAAACGGATAGTAAAGGAGAAGTAGACTTAGCTTCATTAATGCGAGAAATTACTGCTATTCAAGATATTGAAAATCCGAACAATGTAAAAGTGGTTGTGGATCAAAATGGATTTGCATTGTATTTTTCAAGGTCCGTAATTCCTTATCCACGAGAAAATAATGTGGGCGTTAGGTACATGCAACACGTAGGAATTTATGCTTTTAGAAAACAAGCGTTGATGGATTTTTATAGTTTACCAATGAAATCTCTTGAAGCTTCTGAGAAATTAGAGCAATTAAGATATTTAGAATTTGGTAAGCGAATTAAGATGGTTGAAACCAATCATGTCGGGATTGGAATTGACACTCCTGAAGATTTAGAAAAGGCGAGAAGGTTACTCTAATTTTGCGTAAGGGATTGCAGTGAAAATCCTTCGCTTTTTAGCGAAGATTGAAGCGGAAAGCCCGACCGAGTTTACTACCAATTTCATTTTACCATAAAATATTTTAAACGAGGTTACGCCATAAAAAAACCTGCAATTAAATTACAGGTTTATTTAAATGTTGTTTTAGAACTATTATTTTAAGGTTCCAACCATTTCTTCAGGTTTTACCCAAGCATCAAAATCTTCGGCAGTTACATATCCTAAACGTACTGATTCTTCTTTTAATGTTGTTCCGTTTTTATGAGCAGTTTGAGCAATTTCAGCTGCTTTATAGTAACCAATTTTAGTATTTAAAGCGGTAACCAACATTAATGAATTGTTTACTAATTCTTCAATTCTTTTATAATTAGGTTCAATTCCTTGAGCGCAATGTTCGTCAAATGAAAGACAAGCATCACCTAATAAACGAGCCGATTGTAAGAAATTAGCCGCCATTAATGGTTTGAAAACGTTTAATTCATAATGTCCTTGCATACCACCAACAGAAATTGCAACCTCGTTCCCCATTACTTGTGCGCAAACCATTGTTAACGCTTCACATTGTGTAGGATTTACTTTTCCTGGCATAATTGAGGATCCTGGTTCGTTTTCTGGGATTAAAATTTCTCCAATTCCTGATCTTGGTCCTGAAGCCAACATACGGATATCATTTGCAATTTTATTTAAAGAAACTGCAACTTGCTTCAATGCACCATGAGTTTCAACAATTGCATCGTGAGCGGCAAGTGCTTCAAATTTATTTTCTGCTGTCACAAATGGATGACCAGTGAATTGAGCAATATATTGAGCTACTTTTACATCGTAACCTGCAGGTGTGTTTAAACCAGTTCCAACTGCTGTTCCACCTAATGCGACTTCAGATAAATGCGATAAAGTATTTTTTATGGCTTTAATACCAAAATTCAACTGAGCTACATAACCTGAAATTTCTTGACCTAATGTCAAAGGAGTTGCGTCCATTAAATGTGTACGTCCAATTTTAACTACATTATTAAAAGCTACCGCTTTTTCTTGAAGGGTGTCTCTCAATTTTTCAATTCCTGGAATGGTAACTTCAACTACCGCTTTATAGGCAGCAATGTGCATTCCGGTAGGGTAGGTGTCATTTGAAGATTGTGATTTATTTACATCATCATTTGCTTTTACAAATTGTTCGCCTTCGCCAATTTTAAACCCTTTTAATACTTGAGCACGATTAGCAATAACTTCATTCACGTTCATGTTACTTTGAGTTCCAGAACCAGTTTGCCAAATTACCAATGGAAATTCATCGGCTAGTTTTCCCGCTAATATTTCATCACAAACGGCTGCAATTGCATCCCTTTTATCTATTGGAAGTACACCTAAATCACAATTTGCGTAAGCAGCTGCTTTTTTCAAATAGGCAAAACCTTCAATAACTTCAACTGGCATTGATGCTGAAGGACCTATTTTAAAATTATTTCTTGAACGTTCTGTTTGAGCTCCCCAATATTTATCTGCAGGAACTTGCACTTCACCCATGGTGTCTTTTTCGATTCTGAATTCCATTTTATTGTGTGTTTGTTTTATATAACGAGTTATCAATTAATTTAGAAAGACTTCTAGTTAAATTGTGATGCAAAATTACGCATAAAAAACTATTTTTTAAAAAATTGATTGAGGATTTATTGGTTGGAAAAAATATTACACTTACATTTGTAATCATTTTCAATAATTCCGAATAATCATGTTTGACTTTTCACAGTATTTAGGTTTTTTACTTTTCTTAACTATCCTTACAATGGGATTTTGGTTGATGTTTTTCTTAATTGGTTTCGTTCAATATTGGGTTGGCGGTGCTTTATGGGAAATGTATAAAGAAAGAAAAGCTAAAAAATCACAAGCAGAGTAATCTGTTTCGAATTTTAAAAAAATAATAGCTGTCTGAAATTTAATTTCGGCCAGCTTTTTTTATATAATATATTGAATAAAAAAAAGTGCTCTCAATTTTGAAAGCACTTTTTTATTTGAATTAACACAATTTATTAACCTTGGAAATCATCCCCATTTTCACCACCACCTCTTGTTGGTTTTGTTCTTTCTTCTTTTTTCTTATTAAATCTATAAGTAAACGATAGGGTAATTTGTCTTAAAGCCCATTGCATTTCAACATACGAATTCAATACATTTGGAATGTTATTATTGTACATTCTTTTTCTTGAATTGAATACGTCTTGAACATTAAATGCAATTGTCGCATTATCTTTCATTATATCTTTACTGAAACCTAAATTAGCTCCTACAACCGCTAAAGTACTTCCTTGCGCATTTCTTTCTGGACCATTATAGGTAACATTGGTTTGCCAATCAATTTTGTAAGGCAACGTAATTTTTGAAGTCAATCTTGTAAACCAAGAAGATGCTGAGTTGTCAAAATTTTGAGTTACAACTACGTTTTGAGAATTGGTATAAACGTAATTTCCTTTTGTTTCAAACTTATAAAAGTTGAAGTTGGAGTTTAATTTCCACCATTTGTATGGAGAATAGTTTAATGTAAACTCAAAACCGTATCTAAATTCAATTGCTAAATTTATAGGTGTGCTTAAAATTACAGGAACTCCTGCAACAAAATCTCCACTTTCTCTTCGAATAAATTGAAAAGCATTAGTTGTTTTATTTAAATAGGTAGAAGTACTTAAAGTGATTTTCTCCCATTTTTTTAGAAATCCAAAATCCAATGCATCGGTAAATGCAGGTGTTAAATTTGGATCTCCTCTAAATATATTTATGTTACTGGTATAACTAGAGAAAGGATTTATCTGACGACCTCTAGGTCTTGAAATTCTCTTACTATAACTAAATGAAATACTATTCTCATCAGAAATTTCATAAGTTACAAATAAACTTGGGAATAGGTTATTGTATTTTTGAGTATTGAATTCATTAGTTACTAATTGGTTAATTTCAATTTTTGAATCTTCCCAACGCAAACCAAATAGAAAGGAGAATTTATTTACTTTAGTTCCAAATTGAGTATAAAAAGCATTTACAATTTCGCTGTAATCTAAAGTGTTGGTAAATTGAAGGTTAGGAGTGTATGCTCCAGAAACTAAATCAATGCTTCCTACTTTAAACTCAGTTGTTAATTTGTTAAAATCTCCTTTATAACCAAATTCAAATTGATTTGCTTTACCAAATGGCAAAACATAATCCGATTGAATCATATTACGATTTTGATTTTGAAGGTTACTCGTGATTTCTGTAATTGAACTCGTGATTAAAGAGTAATCATTGTCAATATTCTTTGAAAATGTTCCGTCGATAGTTAATTTATGACCGTCTCTTTTAAATTTCTTAGTGAAATTGGTGGTGTATTCTTTATTAATTCCATCATTTGAGGCATCACTATTTCTAAAATTTGTACCAGTGAATACACGATTGATGTCGTAATTATTAAAAGTAACGTACTCAGGGTTATTGCTATTATTGTTTCTTAAATTAATTGCGTTAGACCAAGTCGTATTGTCGTCTAAATAAATGTCAAATCCAATATTCGAATTAAAACCTTTTCTTAATCTTTGATTATTTCTGAACTCATCAATATAGTTTCGAACAGTTCCATCAGAATTTAAATATTGGGTATTAAATTTTGCTTTACCAGGATTTTCTCTATAATTGTATCCAGTGGTGGTGTACAAATTATAAAACTTTGATTTGTAATTGATATTACCAGAAAGCCCATAATTTAAAGGGTTACCAGTTGAAGCAATTATAGCTCCGTTTAACCCTCTGTTTTTTCCTTTTTTCAGAATAATATTCAGTAAACCTCCTCCACCTTCAGAATCATATCTTGCGGAAGGATTGGTTACCACTTCCACTTTGTCAATTGCATCAGCAGGAATTTGACGTAATGCTTCAGCTATATTAATTGCGTTTGAAGGTTTTCCATCTACTAATATTCTAACATTAGCATTTCCTCTTAAACTCACAGCTCCGTCAGAATCTACTGTAACCGAAGGGATATTATCTAGTACATCGCTTACAGTCCCACCTTTTACCATTAAATCGGAACCTACGTTGTACACTTTTTTATCTAATTTTATTTCAACGGTAGTTTTTTCAGATCGAATAACAACTTCATTTAATTGGTTGGCATCTTCATCTAGAAAAATAGTTCCTAAATTGGTACTCTCTTTATAGGTTTGTTGGCTTAACTCAATGGATTTAAAAGAAATAAATTCCACTTTTACATTATAGCTACCCGCATTTACTTCTATATTAAATTGTCCTTTTCCATCAGTAATTCCCCCAAAAACAACTTTTGAATTTTTAGTATTTGTAAAAGTTAAGGTTGCATATTCAAGAGGTTGTTTACTAACTTTCTCATTTACAACACCTGTGATGTTTATTTTTTTAATATCTGGTCTTGTTTGTCCAAAATTTAAAATTGAAAATAATAGTATTAAGAGAGTAAATGAATTTTTAAGGGTTTTCATGTTTTTTTTCTAAATTATACTGCAAAAGTAAAACTAGGTTTAAGCGTTAATTCACAAATATATGTTAAATTAATTTTATATAATTCCGAGTGCATTTTCTATAGGTCTAGCCACAACGGCTTTATTGCCATTAATTACAATCGGCCTTTCAATTAATATAGGGTTATTTACCATAATTTCAATCAATTCGTGAGTAGAAAGCGTTTTGTTTTTGAATTTCTCAATCCAAGTTTTTTCTTTTTTTCTAACTAAATCAATAGGCTGAATTCCTAATTTCGAAATTATTTCAGTGAGTTGAGAAACAGAAAGTGGGTTTACAAGGTATTTGATTACTTCAAATTTCTTACCTGTATTTTCAATTAACGACAGGCATTGTCTTGATTTTAAACATCTTGAATTATGTACTATTTGAATCATTATAAGATTATTATTTTTTTGCAAAGAAATTGATTTTCCTTAAAATAATAGCTAAATTAGCTAAGAATTTTAAATTATATAAAATGTTTATCGAACAAGCTTATAAAGGAAATAATAAATGGTGGCGAGTTTTGCTAACGGCATTACTAACTTCTGGAATTTTTATTGCAAGTATTATTGCCTATTTCTTAATGACAAAGGAACAAATACAATCCTCCTATGATTTAATGAAAGATATTCCTAATAATCTAAGTTTAATAATTAATCTTGTTCCATTTGCATTTCTTTTAGGTTTACTTTTTTTGTTAGTTTACATTTTAAACAATAGAAGTATTTTGTCTTTGACCACCTCAAGGCCTAAAGTAGATTTTAAACGTATCTTTTTTTCTTTTGGATTAATAGTATTTATTTCAATAGCAGGATTTTTGGTTTCTTATTTTACTGACAATTCAAATATTGTATGGAATTTTAAACCTTTAAATTTCTTTGTTTTATTATTTATTAGTTTGATTTTATTTCCTTTTCAAATTGGTTTAGAAGAATATTTATTTCGCGGCTACTTTATGCAACAAATAGGAATTGTTGTTAGGAATAGGTGGTTTCCATTGCTTTTTACTTCAATTGTATTTGGTCTATTGCATAGTGCAAACCCAGAAGTCGCAGAAATGGGATTTGGAGTTATGATTTTTTATATTGGAACTGGCCTATTGCTGGGCGTTATGACTTTAATGGACGAAGGAATGGAATTGGCATTAGGCTTTCATTTTGGCAATAATTTAATGGTTTCATTATTAATTACTTCTGAATTTTCGGCTTTACAAACGGATGCTTTATTTAAATATTCTGGTGTTGAAAATACTTCGAATACTTTAATTGAAATGATCATTTCTATTGCTATTACCTATCCTTTAATTCTATTTATTCTTGCAAAAAAATACAAATGGACCAATTGGATGGAAAAATTAACAGGTAAGGTAAATCCGCCAGATTCAATAGTAAATGAATAAACCAGATTATAATAAAGTACATCCTAATTTCAAATGGAACGGAATTCACCTTGATAAAAACGATTTACTCAGGCTAGCCTATGATTTTATTAAGGAAGGTGAAGATTTTGAAAAAATTACGGGTAAGTTTATTCTTGATTGGTTTAATTCGAATTCATTTATTTCCGTCACTACTTCTGGAACTACGGGTGCACCAAAGAAAATCAAAATTGAAAAGCAGGCAATGGTTTTTTCAGCATTGGCAACAGCCGAATATTTTGATTTAAATACCGGCAATCGTGTTTTAAATTGTTTGTCAACCAATTATATTGCAGGCAAAATGATGCTAATTCGAAGTTTTGTATTAGGTTTCGAAATGGATTTCGTAAAGCCAACTTCAAATCCATTAAAGAATAATAACAAGTTTTATGATTTTGTTGCCATGGTTCCGCTTCAGGTTGAAAACTCGATTAATGAACTTGTTAATGTTAGAAAATTGATAATTGGGGGTTCTAAAATCAATCAGAATCTTAAAAACCAATTGTTAGGTTTGCCAACATTAGTATTTGAAACCTATGGAATGACCGAAACAATTACGCATATTTCTGCAAGGAAAATAAACGATAATTATTTTTCAGTATTACCAAATGTTACTATTTCTAAAGATAATAGAAATTGCTTGATTATTGATGCTCCACGAATTTCTGATTCTACAATTACCACTAATGACGTCGTAAATATCATTAGTAATTCCCAATTTGAGCTTCTTGGAAGAATTGACAATGTGATTAATAGTGGAGGAGTGAAGCTTTTTCCTGAGCAAATAGAATTGAAATTGGCTCACAAAATTCAAACTCGTTTTTTTGTGACTGGAATTCCAGATGATCAATTTGGGGAACTTTTAGCACTTATTGTTGAAGGTAGTCCAATTCCATTTGAAGATGATATTTTCAATGATTTATTGCCTTACGAAAAACCTAAAACCATTCACTTTCTTTCTAATTTCTTAGAAACAGAAAGCGGTAAAATCAAAAGAGCAGCAACTTTAAACTTGGTTTAGTTTACAAGAAAATCATTTTTTTGAATTTCAACATCTTTAGTAGTTTCAACTACAATTCTTGATTTTACCCATTTGGTTGTAGCGTTAATTCTAATTTTCTCCCCTTTTATTTTAATATCTACAGGCATTTCAAAGTTGGGTTCTGATGCTTTCCAACGATAACATAATTTATAGTTATCGATCTTTAATTCTAATTTAGGGATTGAAGTATGACGCAAATATTGATTAAATACGGAAGTTAAATCCATGCCGATTTTTTCATTAAAGTAGGCAAGTACAGTTTCGGTATCTATAATTTTATGTTTGAATGTAATGGAATACTCTAAAATTATTTTCCACCATTTATCATCGTCATTTAAGATGTGTCTGATTGTATTTAACATTAAGGCACCCTTGTAATACATATCGCCTGAACCTTCTTTATTTACGCCGTATTTGGCAATTATAGGTTCGTCGTTCCTAATGTTATACTTCAATCCGTTGATATATTGTTGTGCTTTTTCAATTCCATATTGGCATTCTAAAAATACCGATTCAGAATAGCATGTAAAACCTTCGTGAATCCACATGTCGGCAATATCTTTTGAAGTGATACTGTTTCCAAACCATTCATGACCACTTTCATGAATAATAATAAAGTCGAATAACATTCCAATTCCTGTTCGTGACAAATCACTTCCAAGATAACCATTTTCGTATTTATTACCGTAAGCAACAGCACTTTGATGCTCCATACCTAAATAAGGAGTTTCAACTAATTTATAGCCATCTTCTTTAAATGGGTATTCACCAAACTTACTTTGAAAGCAATCCAACATTGGTTTAACTTGTTCAAATTGCTGTTTTGCCCTCGCTTCATTTTCGCGTAAAACGTAAAAATCCAAATCTAAACCTTTGTAGTTTTCACCAAAATGAGTGTAATCGGCAATATTCAAAGTAATGTCATAATTATTTATCGTATTTACAACTTCCCAATCCCAACGAGTATAACCATTTTTTAAGTCTTCGCTTCCTTTAAATCTTCCATTAGAAACATTCATTAATCCATTTGGAACAGCAACTTTTATAGTTGCTCCAAAATCTGGTTCGTCAGATTGTGTGTCTTTGCAAGGATACCATAAACTAGATCCTGTTCCTTGAACTGCAACTCCCAACCAGTCTTTCCCATTACTATCATTTTTGTAAACAAAACCACCATCCCAAGGTGCTTTTTGGGCAATAATTGGATTTCCAGAAAAGTAAAAACGAATTTTGTTTTCAGATTCTGCAGACAGTTCTTTTCCTAAATTAATGAATACAGCATCAAACTCTCTTTTGTATTTCAGCTTTTTGTTGTTAAAAACGATACTGTCAATTTTCATATTATTAAATAAATCCAATTGAATTTTCTTAGTATTTGTAACAACTTTAAAAGTAATTTCATTGAAACCTACAACATATTTTTCAGCAGGAGTTACTTTTATATTTAAATCATAACGCAAAACATTATAACAAGTCCTCTCGATTCTTAAGCTTCCTTTCAGGGAGTCTTTTCTTGTAGTTGGCTCTTGAGCAGTTGCTATATTGAAAAAAAGCAATAGAAATAGTGAAATAATTTTCATAAAAAAGGATTTTATTGATACGGAATAGCTTCCATAATTATCAAATCTGGTATTGTATCTCTATCTACATCTCTATAAAAAGAATAGACCAGTTTGGTGTCTGTTAATGATATTACCTTGAATTTTGTTATTAATACCGAGCCAAAGTAAAAAGAAATAGTGTCGTTTATTATTCTCCAATCCAAATTAATACTATTTGTAGAACAACTACTATTTGTAAATACAAGTTCGTTGTATTGTCTTATTTGTCCCGGCTGGTTTGCAAAAGTAAATTCATCTTTCAAACAATTCGGTTGATGCATATAATCAAATGTAGTTCCGTTGAAAGTAATTTTATTAAACTCCCATCTTTTTAATAACAAATTAACCTGAAAAGTAGGGGTTTGAATAGGTTCATCTATCACTGAATCGTCTGACGAACAGGATAATATTAGCAATGTCAATAATAAATAAAATATTTTTTTCATAATTCTATACTTGTAAAACTCCCATATTAAATTTCTTTTCAATAGGAGAGTGGTTGGCAGCTTCAATTCCCATCGAAATCCAAGTTCTAGTATCCAATGGATCAACAATTGCGTCAGTCCAAAGTCGGGAAGCTGCATAATAAGGCGAGACTTGCTCGTCGTAACGTGCTTTTATTTTATCAAAAACTTCTTTTTCTTTTACTTCATCTACAGTTTCTCCTTTTGCCTTGAGCGAAGAAGTTTCAATTTGTGCCAATACTTTCGCCGCCTGTGTTCCACCCATAACGGCTAATTCAGCACTTGGCCATGCAAATATTAATCTTGGGTCGTAGGCTTTTCCACACATGGCATAATTTCCTGCGCCATAAGAATTTCCAACAATTATGGTAAATTTTGGAACAACCGAATTGGCTACAGCGTTTACCATTTTGGCACCATCTTTAATAATTCCTCCGTGTTCTGATTTTGATCCAACCATGAATCCGGTAACGTCTTGAATAAAAACAAGTGGAATTTTCTTCTGGTTACAATTGGCTAGAAAACGAGTTGCTTTATCAGCTGAATCGGAGTAAATTACTCCACCAAACTGCATTTCTCCAGTTTTAGATTTTAAAACAGTTCGTTGATTGGCAATAACTCCTACAGCCCAACCATCAATTCTAGCGTAACCTGTAATTATTGTTTGTCCGTACCCGTCTTTATAAGTATCAAATTCAGAATTATCAACCAATCGCTTGATAATTTCGTTCATATCGTATTGTTCGTTTCTTGTTTTTGGTAAAATCCCATAGATTTCTTTTTCATCAAATGCTGGTTTTTGAGACTTTTCTCTGTTGAAACCCGCTTTATCAAAATCACCAATTTTAGAAACGATATTTTTTATTCTGTCTAAAGCGTCTTTATCATCTTTAGCTTTATAATCGGTAACTCCCGAAATTTCACAGTGGGTTGTTGCTCCTCCAAGTGTTTCATTATCAATAGCTTCACCAATTGCGGCTTTCACCAAATAGCTTCCTGCTAAAAAGATACTTCCTGTTTTATCTACAATCATGGCTTCGTCACTCATAATTGGAAGATAGGCTCCGCCGGCAACGCAACTTCCCATAACGGCAGCAATTTGGGTAATTCCCATGCTACTCATTTGGGCATTATTTCTGAATATTCGTCCAAAATGTTCTTTATCAGGGAATATTTCATCTTGCAAAGGCAAATAAACTCCTGCCGAATCTACCAAATAGATTATTGGTAAACGATTTTCCATTGCAATTTCTTGCGCTCTTAAATTCTTTTTTGCTGTAATTGGAAACCAAGCTCCAGCTTTTACTGTTGCATCATTTGCAACAACAACACATTGTTTTCCTTTTACATATCCAATTTTCACTACTACACCTCCCGACGGACAACCGCCGTGTTCTTCATACATTCCGTAACCCACGAAACCGCCAATTTCAATATTCTTCGCATTGGCGTCAAGCAAATAATCGATGCGTTCGCGAGCAGTCATTTTGCCTTCGCCATGTAATTTTTCAATACGCTTTTCACCACCACCTAATTTTATTTTAGCAAATTTTTGCTTTAAATCGGTGATCAATAGTTTGTTATGATCTTCGTTTTTATTGAAATTAATATCCATATGATTTACTGAAATTCAAATTATAATATTTGCTAAATTACTAAAATGATAGATATAAATTGATTTTAAAAAGTTACAATTTAATAATTAACAGCAAATCTTGATAAATTGTTTAAATAGTATATTTTTGTTGACTCACTATTTGAGTGATAATTAATCCAATTAATGATAAATTATATATTTATTTCTATTTGTTAACGTTTAGCTAACATTGAATAGATATATTTGTCGTTCAAAAATATAATAAATCTTAATTTATGAATGCGAATAGTATTTTTCAGTTTTTAATTCCCAAAGACAAAAAGTTTTTTCCATTATTTGAAGAAGCTTCAAAAAATTTGATTTTAATTGCAACAGAACTTCATGAAGCTGTAAACGCTCCTTTAAAAGAAAGAGATGTTATTTTTCAAAAAATGACTGATTTGGAAATCAAAATCGAAGACATTACTCGACAAACCAACTTAGAATTAAGTAGAAATTTTATAACACCATTTGATAGAGAAGATATTTATTTGCTTATTACTGCAATAGACACAGTTGCTGGAAATTTAAATGGTGCTGCAAGCAGAATGAAATTATTTCCAATAGATAAAATAACAAAATCTATGAGAAAATTAACTGAAATTAATTTAGAAGCTTGTCAAAACATCGATATTGCGGTTAGAGAATTAAGAAATTTCAAAAAAGTAAAAAACATTACTGACGCTTGTGCTAGAATCAACAAATTAGAAAATAAAGCGGATAATGTTTATGATAAAGCGGTTTCTGAATTGTTTGAAAATGAAACTGACGCTAAAAACATCATTAAATACAAAGAAGTATTATCGGTTTTAGAATCGGCAACTGACAAATGTAAAAATGCAGCGAGTGTATTAGAATCTATCGCGGTTAAACATTCATAAAAAACTCCTCAGAATTTTCTGAATATTAATTATGGAATTCAATATACTTATACTTATTATCGTATTAGCACTACTGTTTGATTATATAAATGGTTTTCACGATGCTGCTAATTCAATTGCTACGATTGTTGCCACTAAGGTACTTACTCCTTTTCAAGCAGTAGTTTGGGCAGCCTTTTTTAATTTTGTCGCCTATTGGGTTTTTGGTTTTGGAGTAGCTGATACAGTCGCAAAAACGGCTCACACCAGTAGTATCAACTTAACCGTAATTCTCGCAGGAATAATTGCAGCTATTATTTGGAACTTAATTACCTGGTGGAAGGGAATTCCATCATCATCATCACACACTTTAATTGGTGGTTTTGCTGGAGCAGCAATTGCACATGGTTTTAGAGACGTCACTGATCCTGAACATGCTGGTTTCAAAATTGTAAATTGGTTTAAAGCTGCTAAGGAAGGGGAATTATTACCTTCTGGTGTATTGATAGTTGTTTTATTTATCCTTTTCGCTCCTTTAATAGGAATGATTATTTCCTACTTTATTTCGTTATGGATGATTTATTCTTCAAAAAAGAATATCATGCCTAAACTCTTTACTATTGCTTTAATGGTATTTGCGATATGGTTTTTAAACTCTGTTTTGAAGTACGATATTAAACCCAAAGATGCTCGATTTGAAAGTCACTTTCTTTCCATTATTGCTTATCCTGCAAATATAAAATGGTTATTAGTTGGTTTTGTATTTTTTAGTTTAGCCATATTTAATTTAGTATTCAGTAGTTTTTCTTTCTCAAGATCGGAAGCTATCCTTAAGAAAATGCAGTTGATTTCATCTGCGGCTTTTAGTTTAGGTCACGGGGGTAACGATTCTCAAAAAGTTATGGGTATTATTGCTGCTGCTGTTGCAGTTTATATTAAAACAAATCCTAATGTGAATCTATCAGATGGCTGGTTGGATTTAAATGTAGTCTTACCAACTGAAAGTAATGGAGTTAAAATTGATGGTTCTATTCCTTCGTGGATTCCACTAACTTGCTACTCAATTATAGCTTTAGGAACATTAAGTGGTGGATGGAAAATTGTAAAAACAATGGGTTCTAAAATTACTAAAGTAACTGCTTTTGAAGGTGTTGTAGCTGAATCTGCAGGCGCTTTAACATTGTTTATGACAGAACATTTTAAAATACCAGTTTCAACAACTCACACTATTACTGGTTCAATAATAGGTGTTGGAATAACTAAAAGAGTTTCTGCTGTTCGATGGGGAGTTACCCTCAACTTAATTTGGGCTTGGGTATTAACCATTCCAATTTCTGCACTATTAGCTGCCTTAACCTATATGCTATTGTCATTATTTATATAATAAAAAAAAACATCTTAATTTCTTAAGATGTTTTTTTTGATATAATATTTAGGTTATTTTACTGAATCTCGAACTAATCGTTTCAAAATCGCCCATTGTTTTAAAGCTTCTCTTGCTTCAACTGCAGGATATCCTAACATGGTTTTTCCTGCTTCGATATCGCCTGTAACTCCAGAGCCAGCACCTACAATTGCACCACTTCCAATAGTTGTATGGTCTTTAATTGATGCGCTTCCGCCAATGATTACTCCATCGCCCAAAGTTACTGAGCCTGCTAATCCTGAATTTCCAGCCATTATACAAAAACGCCCTAAAACACTGTTATGACCAATTTGAACTAAGTTGTCAATCTTACAGCCATCACCAACAATTGTGGAGCTAAATTTTCCACGATCAACGCAAGAGTTTGCACCAATTTCAACCCAATTCCCAATAATTACATTACCAATTTGTGGAATTTTAACCAATCCTCTTTCAGGACAAGGGCGAAAACCAAAACCATCAGCTCCAATTGTAGCATTTGGATGAATGATGCAATCAGTTCCTAAATGACATCGTTCTCTAATTACTGCTCCAGACCAAATGACAGTGTTATTACCAATCGTACATTCATCTAAAATAGTAACATTAGAATATAAAGTTACGTTTTCTCCAAGGACTACATTCGGACCAACATAACATCCTGCACCAATTCGAGTTCCTTTTCCAATAGTTGCAGAGACATCAATTGTTGCTGAAGGGTGAATTTCGATATTGAAAATAGGAGTAGGAGGCGCAAAAATTTCAAGTACTTGCGACATCGCTAAATCGGCATTTTTTACTTTTATAAATGCGCGATTATCACCAGGCTCTATAGAAATATCTTGGTTTACAACGGCCACGCAAGCTTTCGAAGTTTCCCATAATTTTTCGTATTTTTTATTTCCAATAAATGAAATTTCAGAATCGGAGGCACGTTCCAATTGCTCAGGAGCAGTGATAACTTGATTTGTATTTCCGATTATTTCACCTTGAAGTATTTCGTTGATTTGTTCGAGTGTGTAAGTCATTTATAATAGATTGGATTTGGTATTAATATCAAAATACGGCATTTTGGCTAACATTTGCAACTTTGGAATTAAAAAATTAATAGATTGAAAAATTAAATGATTGAAAGGTGAAAAAATAAAAAGTAATATTTCTTTTCCAACAACCAAAAAATCATTTTTCCTCTTTCTGTCCCATCATCATTAAGAAAGATTTCAGGAATTCGTCAATATCACCATTTAATACCCCATCAACATCGCTACTTTCATAACCAGTTCTAACATCTTTCACTAATTTATAAGGTTGCATCACGTAGTTTCGAATTTGTGAACCCCATTCAATCTTCATTTTTCCCGCTTCAATATCGGCTCGTTGTGCTTGTTTCTTTTTTAATTCAATTTCATACAATTGAGATCGTAACATTTGCATCGCCCGCTGGCGGTTGTCTTGTTGTGACCTAGTTTCGGAACATTGAATTTGAATCCCTGTTGGCTTATGGACCAATTGTACTTTGGTTTCAACCTTATTTACATTTTGTCCACCGGCACCACTAGATCTTGATGTTGTAATTTCAATATCGGCGGGGTTTATATCAATTTCAATACTATCATCAACTAATGGATAAACATAAACTGATACAAATGAAGTATGGCGTTTGGCATTACTATCAAATGGAGAAATTCTAACCAATCGATGCACTCCATTTTCACCTTTCAAATAACCAAATGAATAATCGCCTTCAAATTCTAAAGTAACCGTTTTTATCCCAGCAACATCGCCTTCTTGATAG
>CANKZE010000036.1 GCA_947488545.1 Bacteroidota bacterium | reverse complement strand
CTTGCTAAACGATTAACATAAACCTTTAGATCTTTGCTAACTTTAAATTGATGCCCTGCTATCTCTACGATTGCGTACATAACAATATTGTTTAATTAATTTTTAAGAGTGCAAATATACCATTAAATATTTAATGTGCAACCCATTAAGTAAAAAAACAGGATTTATCTAAAATTATTAGCGGTTTCATGTTGGTTGAGCGGCATTCTCAAAAAATAAAAGTTAAATTCTGTTAAATATAAAGCAGTTTAGCTACTCGTAATTGAAAAAAAGTTATTTTTGAGCTACTATTTATTAGAAAATAGAAAAAATTCAAACCAATTTATTAATCTTTATGAAAAAATCATTAATGGCACTAGGCACAATGCTTATGCTGGGCGGAGTTGCTTCAGCTCAAAAAGTTGCTTTTGAGGAATATACATTAGACAATGGTCTTCATGTTATTCTTCATAACGATGCTTCGGCACCGGTAATCATTACTTCGGTAATGTATCATGTAGGTTCTAAAAACGAAAACCCAGAAAGAACTGGATTTGCTCACTTTTTTGAACACCTTTTATTTGAAGGAACACAAAATATTAAACGTGGAGAATGGTTTAAAATTGTAACTGCCAATGGTGGAACCAATAATGCCAACACTTCTGAAGACAGAACTTACTATTATGAAGTATTTCCATCAAATAGTTTAGAATTAGGACTTTGGATGGAATCGGAAAGAATGATGCATCCTATTATTAATCAAATTGGTGTTGACACTCAAAATGAAGTTGTAAAAGAAGAAAAGCGTCTTCGTGTTGATAATCAACCTTACGGAAGTTTAATTGCTGAAGTTAAGAAAAACATGTATGTTAAACATCCTTACCGTTGGGCTCCAATTGGCTCAATGGAACATTTAGATGCAGCAACATTGGAAGAATTTCAAGCTTTTAATAAAAAATTCTATGTTCCAAATAACGCTGTTTTAGTAGTTGCGGGAGATTTAAATGATATTGCAAAAACAAAAGAATGGGTTAACAAATATTTTGGTGCAATTCCTAGAGGAAAAGACGTAGTAGTTGAAAAATTTGTTGAAGAACCGATTACTTCTACTATAAAAGCAAGCTATCAAGATCCTAACATTCAAAAACCAATGATTGTTGCTACTTACAGAACTCCATCAATGAAAACAAGAGATGCGAGAGTATTGGATATGATTTCTACAGTATTAAGTGAAGGAAAAAGCTCAAGATTGTATAAAAAAATTGTAGACGATAAGAAAATGGCACTACAAATTGGGGCTTTCAATTACAGTCAAGAAGATTATGGTATGTATATTTTATACGGAATGCCTCAAGGTACATTTACTTCTGAAGATATCGTAAAAGAAATAGACGAAGAAGTAGTAAAACTTCAAACAGAATTATTGACAGATAAGGAAATGCAAAAGCTTAAAAATATCTATGAAAATAATTATGTAAATGGCAATTCAAATGTAGAAGGTATCGCTGAAAATTTAGCGTCTTATTATCTTTTACACGGTGATATTAATTTGATAAATACAGAAATTGAAATGTATCGCTCCATAACAGCTCAAGAAATTAGAGATGTTGCCAAAAAATATTTAAATCCAAATCAGAGATTGTTGTTGGATTATGTTCCATCAAAAGACAAAGCTCAAAACTAAGAAATTATATCATGAAAAAAATAATTATAGTATTATCAGGCTTGTTTTTAACTTTAACTATGCAAGCACAAGATCGAACTCAGCCAAAACCTGGACCTTCTCCAGTAATAAACATTAAGAAACCTCAGTCATTTACTCTTCCTAATGGATTACAAGTATTGATTGTTGAAAACCACAAATTACCAAAAGTTTCATTCAGTTTGAATATTGACAATTCACCTTATGCTGAAGGGACAAAAAAAGGAGTTGCAAATTTAACAAGTAGCTTAATTGGTAACGGAAGTAAGAAAATTTCTAAGGATGCTTTCAACGAAGAAATTGATTTTCTGGGAGCAGAATTAAGTTTTTATGCATCTGGAGCTTCAGGAAGCAGTTTATCAAAATATTCAGGTAGAATATTAGAATTAATGGCTGATGGCGCTTTGAATCCTAACTTTACTCAAGAAGAATTTGATAAAGAGAAAGATAAATTATTAGAGAATTTAAAAACTCAAGAAAAAAGTGTCGCTGCTGTTGCTGGAAGAGTACAAAATGTATTGGCATTTGGAAAAGACCATCCTTCTGGGGAATATTTAAGCGAAGAAACAATTAAAAATGTAACTCTAGCAGATGTTGAAAATAACTACAACACTTATTTTGTTCCAGAAAATGCTTACCTAGTTATTATTGGTGATGTAAAATTCAAAGAAACTAAAAAAGCAGTTGAAAAATTATTTGGATCTTGGGTAAAAGCTAGCGCTCCTTCTGTTAAATATACTGATCCTGTAAATGTTCAATATTCTCAAATCAATTTTGTGGATATGCCAAATGCAGTTCAATCGGAAATTGCGTTGCAAAACA
Source organism: Bacteroidota bacterium (assembly GCA_947488545.1). Lineage (GTDB taxonomy): Bacteria > Bacteroidota > Bacteroidia > Flavobacteriales > Flavobacteriaceae > Flavobacterium. Next base: position 15,191 of record CANKZE010000036.1, on the reverse strand, counting down.
CGGTAAATCTAAAAATGACTGATAAAGATTATTTCGCAACAATTGTTGCAAATCAAATCCTTGGAGGTGATTTTAACAGCTACCTAAACATGAATCTTCGTGAAGCTCACGGTTGGACTTATGGTGCTCGTTCTGGTATTGGTGGAAGCAAATATGTTTCTACATTCAGAGCTTCAACTCAAGTAAGAAATGCAGTTACTGATAGCGCAGTTGTAGAATTTTTTAAAGAAATTAAGAAAATTAGAACTGAAAAAGTTACAGATGAAATGTTAGCAAACGTGAAAGCAGGTTACGTAGGTAAATTTGTAATGCAAATTGAAAAACCACAAACCGTTGCAGGATATGCTTTACGTATAAAAACTCAAGGACTTCCAGAAGATTTCTACGAAAATTATATAAAAAATATTAATGCAGTAACTGCTGAAGAAGTTATGGCTGCTGCCAATAAATATTTCTTAGAAGATAAAATCAGAGTGGTAATTGTAGGTAAAGGAAGTGATGTAATTTCTGGTTTAGAAAAATTGAAAATTCCAATGTTCTATTTTGACAAATTTGGAGCGCCAACAAGTAAACCACTTATGAAAAAGGCAGCTCCTGCAGGAGTTACTGTAAAAACAGTTTTAGACAATTACATTAAAGCTGTTGGAGGAGAGAAAGCCGTTAAAGGAGTAAAAACTATTAGCACTGTTGCTAGTGGGGAAATCCAAGGGACTCCTTTAGAAATGAATACAAAAGTTACTTCTGCAAATAAACTTTCAAATGAAATGAAAGCAATGGGCATGAGTATAATGAAACAAGTTGTAAATGAAAAAGGAGCTTATGTAACACAACAAGGTAAAAGAAAAGATCTTGATGGTGAAAAACTTGCTGACGCTAAAGAAAATGCAATGCCATTCCCAGAATTAACTATGGCGGCAAAAGCTACAATAACTTTAGATGGAATTGAATCTTTTAATGGTGCAGATGCTTATGTAATTAAAGACGGAAAAACGACTCATTATTATGATGTAAACACAGGATTAAAAATAGGTCAAGCTGTCACTCAAGAAGCAAATGGTCAAAAAATGACTCAAATAACAAACTATAGTGACTATAAAGAAGTGAAAGGAATTAAAGTTCCTTACAAAGTTTCAATGTCTTTTGGTCCGCAAGAAATTGAATTCAAAACAACTGATGTTAAAATTAACGAAGGTGTTTCTGATGCTGATTTCCAATAATTAATCAAAGTAAATTACTTGAAAAGGCTATCTAAAAGGTAGCCTTTTTTATTTTTTAGAAGATAAATAAACTCCGATTAATATTATAAAAGCACCCAAAAACTGAATTGGAGTAAGCATTTCATTATCTAATAATCCCCAGAAGAAAGCAACAATTGGAATTAAATAAGTAACAGAAGTTGCGAAAACGGGAGAGGAGATTTGAATTAATTTAAAGAAAATAATATTTGCAATTCCAGTTCCAATAACCCCTAATAATAAAATAAAAAAGATAGCGTGTTGCGTTTTTTCAATAGCAATAGTTTCTTCAATTCCAGAAAATGACAATATCAAAATTGCCGGTATAATCATTACTGCAAAATTTCCAGTGGAAATAGAAAGCGGACTTAAATCGGATAAATATTTTTTAATGAGATTTACATTAAGAGCATAACAAATGGATGCTAGTATTACAAAAATTGAATAATAATAATTTTGCTCCGGATGATGAATCGCACCATTAAAAACCAATAAAACACTTCCTATAAAACCGATAATTACACCATAAATTTGTGATCTTTTAAAAGTCAGTGAAAATGACAAAGCACCTAAAATTAGAGTATTCAATGGCGTTAAAGAATTTAAAATTGCGCTAATTGAACTGTCTATTCTAGTTTCAGCAATTGAAAATAAAAAAGCTGGAATAAAAGTTCCAAAAAGCGCTGTTAATGCAATGTATTTCCATTTATGTTTTGGAATACTTTTTAATGAATTAATCCCTATTGAAAGTAAAAATAATCCTGCAAAAATAATTCTAAAAGCACCCAATTGATAGGGTGTCAATCCAACTAATCCTCGTTTTATAAGAATAAAAGAGCTGCCCCAAATTAAGGCTAACACCAATAAAAAAAACCATTTTGTTTGCTTCGAATTCATATCGGTAATTATTTCTACAAATTTTGTAATAATTTTAAGAATATGGACTTTAATTTTTAATTATTTTTGTAATTGAAATCCAACTCGTTTTTTGGATATTATTCTAATTCTATTAAAAATATGCGTTTTATTCCCTCATTCATAGTAATTACTTTGTCAAGTTTATTGTTTATTAGTTGTAAAAAACGGAAGTTGCTCCAACCAAAAAAACAACTGAAATAGCTTCAAAAACAAATTCAGTTGTAGCAGCTGTAAAACCAGAAAAGGCAACTTTTAATATTGAAGGAATGACCTGTGCTGTTGGGTGTGCAAAAACTATTCAAGAGAAATTAGCTTCAATGGATGGCGTTCAAAGCGCAACCGTAGATTTTGATAAGAAATTTGCGACAGTAGAATTTGACGCATCAAAACAAACAACGGAACTTTTATTAAAAGCGGTTGAAGAAACTGGAGATGGAAAAACTTATATGGTTTCGAATATGAAATCAGAAGCAAAAAATTAATAAATTATTCCGATTTCAGTTTTTCAATAACCCCGTTTTCAATTTTTTCTTTAATCTTAACCACCTCATTTGTATTGTCATTTGGAATTGTCATTGATAATACATAATGTGCAATTTTCCAATCGTTTCCTACCTTAATTAATACTCCGGAACCCCGGCAAATTTTCATTTGAGTATCTAATAACTCATCAAACCAAGCGGTGTTTTGAGATTTGTCAAAATAAATATTTCGCTTTAAAGATTTAAAACTCCAAGCCTTTCCTTTGTCGAAAAAGGGTTTTGAGAAAGTTTTAAATGCCTCTAATTGCCAATTTTCAGTCGCGTCTGTTCCAATAAATACTCCATTGGAGGTCATATAGGAAAAGTAATTATCAAACTCAGCATTTGCAGCAGCTTTATGCCAAGAATCAAGTGTGGTATTTATCTTTTTTTTATCACTATCTGTGTTTTGAGAAAATGATTTTGATCCTAATAGGAAGATACAAAATAGTAGTAAGGATTTTTTCATATTTATTAAATTAATTTTTATTTCGAAAATTGAAAGTTATTAATCCCAAATTTAGTTTTTTACAATCAATAATGGAATGCCTATTTTATGGCGTAATTTATCTACGGTCGTTCCGAAAAGTAAGTCTTTTAATCCTGTATGCCCGTGAGTTCCCATCACTAAAACATCAAAATTACCTTCATTAATAATAGCTGGAATCACAGAATTTGGTTTTCCAAAGCCTAATTTTATAGCAACATTAATTCCTTTTTTAGATAATATTTCTTTGTACTCTTCCAATAATTTTTCGTCAATTAAGGTTTCATGGTCATCAATATTTTCGCCATAAACCATTGCTCCTACTGTTTCTACCACGTGAATCAAAGTGTAATTTGCTTCAGCACCACCCAACTGAAAAGCGTTATTTAATGCAGATTCATCAGCACTTGAAAAATCAACTGCAACAGCAATATTTTTTCGTGTGTAGTTCTCGTTTTTAGAAAATTGTAACTTTAAATTGTGTGGAGAATGGTTCTCAATTTCGAGTTTTGTTTTAGAAATAAACGGTTTAAAAACTATATAGAGTAACAATAATAAGAAGCCAAAAGCTAATGGAACTACCGTAAACCATAATAAAATAGGATTCTCTGAAGTGGTCAACCAACCATTAATTTCATCAAATACCAATTTTATATTCAACGAAACGATGATGATTGCCACTAACCACGATACTATTTTTGTAGTTCGACTAATATGGAATCCTTTCATTTTACTTTTATCACTCACAAAATGAATCAAAGGAATAATTGCAAATCCGAGTTGTAAGCTCAAAATCACCTGACTAAAAATCAACAGTTTTCCGGTAACCGCTTCTCCAAAAATGGTGATTACAATTACAGCCGGAACAATAGCAATTAATCGGGTTAGAATTCGGCGAACCCACGGTTGAATTCTTAAATTCAAATAGCCTTCCATTACTATTTGCCCTGCTAAAGTACCCGTAATTGTTGAGCTTTGGCCTGCAGCAATTAAAGCAACCGCAAATAAAATGGGAGCATATTTACTTCCTAAAAGCGGCTCTAAAAATCGGTGCGCATCTTGAATTTCAGCGACTTCATACATACCGTTTTTGTAAAATGTGGCTGCAGCCAATATTAAAATAGCAGCATTTACGAAGAAAGCTAAATTGAGTGCAATAGTAGAATCTATTAAATTGTATTTCAGGGCTTGCTTAATTCCTTTGTTGGTTCTATCAAATTTTCGAGTTTGTACCAAAGATGAATGCAAGTATAAATTGTGTGGCATTACTGTCGCGCCTATTATTCCAATTGCAATATACAAAGCTGCTGAATTGGGCAATGAAGGAATTAATCCATAAATAACTTTACCGACTTCAGGTTGAGCAAAAAACATTTCAAATAAAAAGGAAATTCCAATTATTACAACTAAAACTATCACAAAAGCCTCCATCTTCCTTATGCCTTTATTAATAAGAAAAAGTAATAAAAAGGTGTCTAAAACAGTAATTAGAACTCCTTGGATTAGAGGGATGTCAAACAATAAATTGATCCCAATTGCCATTCCTAAAACTTCAGCTAAATCACAAGCAGCAATAGCAATTTCTGCTAAAAAATATAAGATGTAATTCACAAAAGGAGAATAGGTTTCTCGGGAGGCTTGCGCCAAATCACGTTGGGTAACGATTCCCAATCGGGCACTCAAACTTTGTAATAACAAAGCCATCAAATTACTCATCAATAAAACCCAAAGCAACGCATAACCAAACTGACTTCCGCCAGCAATATCTGTAGCCCAATTTCCGGGATCCATATAACCCACACTAATTAAATAGGCAGGTCCAAAAAAGGCAAGTAGCTTTCTAAACCCCGTTTTTTTATTTTGGGTAGAAACCGATTCGTTAACTTCTTCAAGTGATTTGCTCATATTTAACGTAATTTAATATAAAGATTTTCAGCTATTTTGTTTGAAATAGAAATAGTTTCAGAATTCAAATTAATGGTGAAAGAATGATCGAATTTTTCAGACGAAATTACCTTTATTGGTACACCTAAAAATATATTTTTTTTATCTAAATATTGTAAAAATTCAACCGAGGAATTTTTAACTCCAACACAAATATAATCTTGATTGAAAATAGCTTCTGATAATAATAATTTGTCTATATTTTTAATTTCTCCATTAGCATTTGGGATAGGATCTCCGTGAGGATCTAAAGTTGGAAAACCCAAAAATTCATCTAATTTATCGACTAATTTTTCAGATCTAATATGCTCTAATTCTTCCGCAATTTCATGAACTTCATCCCAAGAAAAATTTAATTTTTCTACTAAAAATACTTCCCATAATCGATGTTTTCTAACAATCATTTTTGCACAAAGCAATCCGTTTTCTGTTAATGTAACGCCTTGATATTTTTGATAAGAAAGCAAATCTTTTTCTGATAATTTCTTCAACATATCTGTTACAGAAGAGGCTTTTGTGTCTAACATTCCTGCAATAGCATTAGTATTAACCCCTTTTGGAGATACTAAAGATAAATGATAGATAACTTTGATGTAATTTTCTTCTGAGACAGTCATTATTATAACTTTTATCATACAAATTTAATTGATATTTTTTATTATCAAAACTTTTTTTTAGATTTGTCTAAAAATTATTTTATGAGAAATAAATTACTGCTATTTTTGTTTTTTCAAACGCTCATTGTTGCTGCACAACAAATTGAGCCAATACAAGCTGACAGACCCGATCAAACTGAAACGCCATATCTTGTGCCTGCCGGTATGTTTCAAGTAGAAACTGGATTTTCATTTCAAAAAAACGATGCGTTTAGTAATACGAATGCGCTTCCATCTACTTTATGGAAATATGGACTCAATGAAAATTTCGAGTTACGATTAATTACCACTTTTACATCTGAAAACAACCAAAATGAAACTAATTCAGGCATAAATCCTATATTAATTGGTTGTAAAATAAAAATTAGTGATGAAAAAGGGTTTATTCCAAAAACATCATTTATTGGACATTTTTCTATTCCGAAGTTAGCCTCAAAAACTTTTCAAAGTGAATATTATGCTCCCAGATTTAGATTTGTTATGCAACACTCTTTGTCAAATAAAATCACTTTAAGTTATAATTTAGGTGCCGAATGGGACGGATTTTCAGCGGAACCCACTTTTATTTATACTTTGACAACTGGTTTTTCAGTAACAAACAAAATTGGATTTTATATAGAATCCTTTGGTTTTGCACCCCAAAAAGATAGTGCCAATCATAGTTTTGACGGTGGAATTACCTATTTGATAAACGATAATTTTATGTTAGATGTATCTTCAGGCTTTGGAATTACAAAAAATGCTCCGAAAAATTATTTTGCAATTGGATTCTCATTTCGAATTTAAATGAAAATTAAGACTTTGTTTATGCTTATTTATTATTTTCCAATTCAATTTTAGTAAATAATCCCTCTCTTGGTAGTATTAATTTAGTGCTAATTTATTCTAATAAAAGAACTTAAATATACAAATGTTAAATTTTTAATATTTTGTTATTTTTAATTTGTCTAAATAAGGATAAGGACTTAAATTTGCACTTCAAATTAATTATAATAATAGATAATGAAATATTTCCTTTTAGTATGTGTGTGTTTTATAACTTTTCAATTTCATGCCCAAGAATTCAACTTACAACAAGAAGACACTGTCAAGAATTTAGCCCCGGTGATAATTACTTTAAAAATTCAAAGCCCGGAAAGAATGCCTGAAATTAAAGATAACACTCTGTTTTCAGGGAAAAAAAATGAAGTATTAAAACTATCCAACATTAACGGAAACTTTACCACTAATAATGCAAGAGAAACTTTTTCTAGGATTCCTGGAGTTTCTATTTGGGAAAATGAAGGTTCTGGAATTCAAATCAATATCGGCGTAAGAGGATTAAGTCCAAATAGAAGCTGGGAACTAAATACGAGACAAAATGGATATGACATTTCTTCTGATGTTTTTGGATATCCAGAAGCATATTATAATCCGCCATTAGAAGCCGTAGAAAGTATAGAATTGATAAGAGGTGGTGCTTCACTTCAATTTGGGCCTCAGTTTGGCGGAATGTTAAATTATATACTTAAAAGAGAAACTAAGAAAAAGTTTTCATTCGAAACTCAAAATACTATTGGTAGTTATGGATTAATGAGCAGTTATAATGCAATAGGCGGAAACTCTAAAAAATTCTCATATTACTTATATAACCACTCTCGAAGTGCCGATGGATGGAGACAAAATAGCGAATACAGTGTGAGAAATTCACATGCTTTTGTAGAATATCGATTTAATGATAAAACAAAAATAAACGCCGAATACACTAATATGGATTATGAAATGAAGCAACCAGGCGGGTTGACTGATGAGCAATTCATGCAAAATTCACAACAATCTTTCAGAAACAGAAACTGGTTTGGCACTCCCTGGAATTTATTCTCATTACAATTTGACACCAAAGTAAACGCCAATTTTTCATCAAATACAAAAATATTTGGATTAATTGGACAAAGAAATAGTGTCGGTTTTATAGCTACACCAAATACTTTAGATGAAATACATTTGGTGACAAACAACTATTCAAACCGAAGAGTTGACAGAGATTATTACAAAAATTTTGGAATAGAAAATAGAAATATACTTCGATATAATTTTGGTAATAATTCCCACAATCTAGCCTTTGGTGCACGGATTTACAAGGCAACTACTAAAAGACAGCAAGATGGCAAAGGAACCACAGGAAATGATTTTAATTTATACATAAACGGTTCTTTTCCAAGAGATTTAGATTTCGTTACAGAAAATGTGGCAATTTTTGCTGAAAATCAATTCCGATTGACTGAAAAATTTAGTGTAACTCCTGGTTTAAGAATAGAAAATATAAATTCTATTGGTCAAGGATTATTTGGAATTATTGATGGAAATAATATTCCATTGTCTGAAAAAAAATTAATAAGAAATAAAGCATTATTTGGTCTTGGAATGGAATATAAATTTGCTAAAACAAATGTATATGCTAACATAACACAAGCTTACAGGCCGGTTCTATTTTCTGATTTAACACCATCGGCAGTAACAGATGTTATCGATCCAAACTTAAAAGATGCAAGCGGTTTTAATGCTGATATAGGATTTAGAGGAAGTGTAAATAACTACTTAAATTTCGACTTTAGTTTGTTTTATTTGAACTACAACAATCGTATCGGCGGTGTAAGACAATTTACAAATAATGATTCCAATCAGGGGACTTATCTATTTAGAACTAATTTAGGAGAAACTGTAAATAAAGGGATTGAAAGTTTTTTCAATCTTAATATTACAAGTATGTTAGAAATTGAAAAAAAATATGGAAATGTTGACTTTTTTGCCACTATGAGTTTTATCGATAGCCGTTATACCAACTATAAAATATTTTCCTCTTCAGGAATTCCGCCAAATGCAACAATCACACAAACTGATTTATCAGGAAATAGAGTAGAAAATTCTCCCAGATACATACACAATTTTGGACTTTCATGGGGCAAAAAAAACATTTCGACAACTTTACAGTGTAGAATGTCTGGAAAAATTTTTACTGATGCAAACAATACAACAACTCCATCAACTAATGGTGTGACAGGATTACTTGATGGTTACAAGGTATTTGATTTATCAGCAGAATATAAATTTTTTCAAAATTATAATATGAGAGCAGGAATCAATAATATATTTAATGAAAAATATGCAACCCGACGTTCAACTGGTTATCCTGGACCTGGTATTCTACCGGGTGAATCAACGACATTTTATATTTCAATTGGAGCAAAAATATAATTTGTTAAAATTAAATTTACAAACTTGAAATTGAACTATTTAACTCACCTAAGAAATAAAGTGTTTACAGGAAAATAAAAGCTAAAAAAAGATTATTTTTGAAATTCTAAATTCCAAGATGAAACATTACAATTACATTTTTGCAGGTGCAGGTTTGTCAGCTTTAATGACAGTCTATAAAATGGTTAAATCGGGTAAATTTTCCGATAAAACCATTCTTTTATTGGATGAAAATCCTAAAAAAACAAACGACCGAACTTGGTGTTTTTGGGAAGAAAAAAATGAGACTTGGGATGCAATTGTAACAAAAAAATGGAATTCAGCGCTTTTTGCCAATCAAAATCAATCGATAAATATCGATTTAACTCCCAATAAATACAATCAAATTCGAAGTGTCGACTTTTATAATTTTGTTTTAAATGAAATTTCGAAACAAGATAATATAACATTTAAAAATCAAAAAGTAGTAGATTTTGAAGAAAATGAAGCTTCAATTGTTCTAAAAACGGAAACCGATTCTTTTTCCTGCGATCAATTATTCAATAGCATTCTGAATCCGTTTGAAGTTGAAAATCAAAAGCAATATCCGCTTTTGCAACAGCATTTTATAGGATGGTTTATTGAATCCGATCAAGAAGTTTTCAATTCTGAACAAGCAACATTCATGGATTTTTCTGTTGAACAAAAAGGGAATACACGTTTTATGTACGTACTTCCAACCTCAAAAACAGAAGCACTTTTAGAATATACGCTATTTTCAAAATCGCTTTTAGAAACTAAAGAATACGAATCGGAAATTGAGATTTATTTAAAAAAGTTGGGTGTTACTAACTATAAAATTGTAGAAAAAGAACGCGGAAGTATTCCAATGACGTGTTTCCCGTTTTGGAAAAACAACACCAAAAGGCTACTTAATATTGGTTCTGCAGGCGGTTGGACAAAAGCAAGTACTGGATACACTTTTAAAAACGCCGATAAAAAATCAACGCATCTAATCCAATTTCTTCAAACCAACACCGACTTCAGGCAATTTCATAAAATAAATAAATTCTGGTTTTACGACTTGCTATTATTAGACATTTTAAATAGAACTAATGAAATGGGTTCCAAAATATTCTCCGCACTATTTACAAAACCCAATCCACAGTTGAATTTTAAATTCTTAGATGAAGAAACAACCTTTGCCGAAGATTTACAAGTAATTTGGAAATGTCCAAAACCAATATTCATCAGAGCCTTTTTTAGAGTTTTTCTAAAAATTTAGCGTTTGTCAATAGCATTATAACAAAACTTTATAATTGAAAATTATTTCTTGATTCTAATCTTTGTAACTTTGCAGAACAAATATAAAATCAACAATCTAAATCATAAATAATTATGTATCCAGAAGAAATGGTACTTCCAATGCAAGCTGAACTTACAGCGGCAGGATTTCAAGATTTACACAGCGCCGATGCTGTAGAAAACGCATTAAAAGCAGACGGAACAACACTTGTAGTTGTAAACTCTGTGTGTGGTTGCGCCGCTAGAAATGCACGTCCAGGAGTTAAAATGAGCCTTGAAGGCGCTAAAAAACCTGCGAATTTAGTAACTGTTTTTGCCGGAGTTGATAAAGAAGCCGTTGATGCCGCTAGAAAACACATGTTTCCTTTTCCTCCATCATCGCCAAGTGTTGCGTTATTCAAAAACGGAGAATTAGTTCACATGTTGGAACGCCACCACATTGAAGGTCGCCCAGCAGAATTAATCGCTGAAAACTTACAAGACGCTTTCAACGAATATTGTTAATTCGAAAACCTACTTCAAAAACCTCTTATTATTCATTGATAAGAGGTTTTTTTGTTTTCAAATGGGTTCATTTCAAAATTTTCAAATTATCTTTGCCTTCGAATTCTACTATTTAGATTCAACATCATTTTCTTAACTTAAATTGTTTATAGCATGCAACTGTACAACACCTTAAGCGCAGAAGAAAGAGCCATCATGATTGATGATGCCGGAAAACAAAGACTAACTTTGTCGTTCTATGCTTATGCGCAAATTTCAAACCCCACTCAATTTCGTAACGATTTATTCCTTGCTTGGAACAAACTCGATGTATTAGGAAGAATTTATGTTGCCCATGAAGGAATTAACGCCCAACTTTCATTGCCAGCAGATAATTTTTATGAATTCAAAGACACCATCGAAGTTTATGATTTCATGCAAGGTATCCGATTAAATATTGCCGTAGAGCAAGACGATCTTTCCTTTTTAAAATTGACCATTAAAGTTCGTGATAAAATTGTTGCCGACGGTTTAGTGGACGAAACTTTCGATGTTACCAATATTGGAATTCACCTAAAAGCTAAAGAATTTAATGATTTACTCGAAGATCCAAACACCATTGTGGTCGATATGAGAAATCATTACGAATCAGAAATTGGTCATTTTACCAATGCTATAAAACCTGATGTTGATACTTTTAGAGAAAGTTTGCCAATTATTGAAAACCAACTTTCAGAACACAAGCAAGATAAAAAATTATTGATGTATTGCACCGGAGGAATTCGATGTGAAAAAGCCAGCGCCTATTTTAAACATAAAGGTTTTGAAAATGTTTACCAACTCGAAGGCGGAATCATAGAATACACTCGACAAGTAAAAGCCGAAGGTTTAGAAAGTAAATTCATCGGGAAAAACTTTGTTTTTGATCATCGATTAGGCGAAAGAATCACTGACGATATTGTTTCGCAATGCCATCAATGTGGCGCCCCTTGTGATGTTCATACGAATTGCGCCAACGAAGGTTGCCATTTATTATTTATACAATGTGACTCTTGTAAATCCAATATGGAAGGTTGTTGTTCAACAGAATGCGTGTCGATAATTCACCTTCCGGAAGACGAACAAAAAGCCATTCGCAGAGGAATAAAAAACGGAAATAAAATATTCAAAAAAGGAAAATCTGAAGTATTAACGTTCAAAAATAATTCCGATAACCAAACTGTTTTTGGTGCCAATGAAAAAAAACCAATTGCAACGAAAACTCCAAAAATTAAGAAATTATACGTTGGAAAAGGAGAACACTATTTCCCAAAATCAAACATTGGACAATTTTTAATTGAAGAAAATGAAATTAATATTGGAGATCAATTATTGATAAAAGGAGTTACAACGGGAGAACAAAAGATTGAGCTTACAGAAATGTTAGTCAACGGAACCGATTCAAAAAAAGCGGTTGCTGGTGCTACTTGCACCTTTAAATTGCCCTTCCGAATTCGTTTATCCGATAAATTATATAAAATCATAGAATAATTTCTATAATTAATTTCAAAAACCGCTATTACTACTATTGTTATAGCGGTTTTTCTATTTTAGAAAAAGTTTAAACTTTTAAACTTTTAAACCTTAAATTAAAATAATATCTTTACACATTAATCGTTATGAATTTACGTTGTGCAAGTCACAACACCACAATATAATTATGGCATGTACAAGTTGTTCAACTTCAGATGGCGGAGCGCCAAAGGGTTGTAAAAATAATGGGACTTGTGGCACCGATAGCTGCAACAAATTAACCGTCTTTGACTGGCTTTCAAACATGAGTTTGCCTAATGGCGAAGCTCCGTTTGACTGCGTGGAAGTGCGTTTTAAAAATGGAAGAAAAGAATTTTATAGAAATACTGAAAAACTAACTTTAAGCATTGGAGATATTGTGGCAACAGAAGCTTCTCCAGGTCACGATGTTGGAATTGTTACCTTAACTGGTGAATTAGTAAAAATTCAAATGAAGAAAAAAGGGGTCAATCACACTAGCCCTGAAATTCTAAAAATATACCGCAAAGCATCCCAAAAAGACATCGATATTTGGTCGGCAGCGAGAGATAAAGAAGAACCAATGAAAGTTCGAGCTCGCGAATTAGCGATTGCTCAAAAACTTGAAATGAAAATTTCTGATATCGAATTTCAAGGTGACGGACTGAAAGCCACCTTTTATTATACTGCCGAAGCAAGAATTGACTTTCGTTTGTTGATCAAAGATTTTGCTAAAGAATTCAACACTAGAATTGAAATGAAGCAAGTTGGTTTTCGTCAAGAAGCTTCTCGATTGGGAGGAATTGGTTCGTGCGGAAGAGAATTGTGTTGCTCCACTTGGTTAACCGATTTTAGAAGTGTAAATACCTCAGCGGCACGTTACCAACAGTTGTCTTTAAATCCTCAAAAATTAGCAGGACAATGTGGTAAATTGAAATGTTGTTTGAACTATGAGTTGGATACCTACATGGATGCGCTGAAAACTTTCCCTGATTTTGATACAAAATTAAGTACAGAAAAAGGAGACGCCGTTTGCCAAAAGCAAGATATTTTTAAAGGTCTAATGTGGTTTGCTTACACCAATAATTTTGCCAATTGGCATGTTTTAAAAATCGATCAGGTTAAAGAAATTATCGCTGAAAATAAATTGAAAAAGAAAGTTTCATCTCTTGAAGATTTTGCATTAGAAATAGTTTCTGAACCTGAAAAAGATTTCAATAACGCCATGGGACAAGAAAGTCTTACGAGATTTGATCAGCCTAAGAAAAAGAAAAAACCAAATAGAAATAACAAGCGTCCGGGTGAAAATGCAATAGTGGGAAACAACAATAACAACAGACCACAGCAAAATAAAAACCAAGGAAAACCTTTTGGGAATAACAAAATCAGACCGAACGAAAATAAAATTAAACCTAATAATAACAATGAGCCTAAAGAGTAGTTTTCTTTTTATTATAATTGCCGGACTCTTAATTTCTTGTGATAAAAAAAGGGTTTTTGACGAATACCAGTCAGTTGGTAGCGCATGGAATATGAAAAAAGAAGTCATTTTCGAACTTCCGAAAGTCGATACTTTAAAAAAATATAATTTGTTTATTAACCTTCGAGCAAACGACGATTATAAATTCAATAATCTGTTTTTAATTGTTTCAATGGAGCAGCCAAATGGACTTACCAAAATAGATACTTTAGAATATGAAATGGCCGATGTAGATGGCGCTTTACTTGGCGATGGATTTAGCGATATTAAAGAAAGTAAATTGTATTATAAAGAAAATTTGAAATTTAAAGCATCTGAAAATAATAAAATTCACATCAAACACGCAGTACGTCAAACAGGTAAAATCGTGGGAGTTCAAGATCTTGAAGGAATTACCGAAGTTGGTTTTAGAATCGAATCAATAGAATAAAAATATGGCAGCGAATAAAAATAACAATCCCGTTAAAGACATCAATTACTACAAAAAGAAATTTTGGAAATTCTTTTTTTATGGTTTAGTTGGAATAATTGTATTTTTCCTTTTTGCCTCTTGGGGACTTTTTGGATCAATGCCTTCATTTGAAGATTTAGAAAACCCAGATTCAAATTTAGCTACAGAAGTAATCTCATCAGATGGAGTTACCATCGGTAAATTTTACAATGAAAATAGAACTTCAATAAAATACCAAGACTTGCCAAAACACCTCGTTAATGCATTGGTAGCAACCGAAGACGAACGTTTTTACGAACATTCAGGAGTTGACGGAAGAGGAACTTTACGTGCCATTGCAAGTTTTGGAACTTCCGGAGGAGCGAGTACTTTAACCCAACAATTAGCAAAACAATTGTTTCACGGTGAAGGATCAAAATTTTTACCTTTTAGAATTATTCAAAAAGCAAAAGAGTGGATTATCGCCATCCGATTAGAACGCCAATACACTAAAAATGAGATTATTGCGATGTATTTCAACAAAGCCGATTTTATAAATACGGCTGTGGGAATTCGCTCTGCGGCAAAAGTATATTTCGGAAAAGAACCTCGTGATTTATCCGTTAGCGAAAGCGCAATGTTGGTTGGAATGCTAAAAAACCCGTCTCTTTTCAACCCAATTAAAAGGTTAGAAAAAGTACAAAATCGTAGAAATGTTGTTTTAGGCCAAATGGTAAAAAATAATTTTTTATCCGAAGAAGCAAAAACAGCATTAGAAAAACAACCTATTGTTTTAGACTTTCACCCAGAAAGCCATAAAGATGGAATTGCAACCTATTTCCGCGAATATCTAAGAGAATTCATGAAAAATTGGTTGAAAGAAAATAAAAAACCAGACGGTTCTGAATACGATATTTACAGAGACGGACTAAAAATTTATACCACCATCGATTCTAGAATTCAAGCTAATGCTGAAGAAGCGGTGACGG
>CANKZE010000035.1 GCA_947488545.1 Bacteroidota bacterium | reverse complement strand
ACTTTATTTTCTTGCTTTTCAATCATTTCATCCAAGTAATTAAAAATCAATTCAATGTTCTTGTCGTGATTCACTAACTTCTTTTTAATTTCCTCAATTTCAAGTTTAACATTTAAAGATTCTGTTAATATTTTCCTTATTTTAGTAAAAACCCGAATGATTTCAATATTAACCTTAATTGCTGCCGGACTATTTAAAACACTCGAAAGCATTGCAACTCCCTGTTCTGTAAATACCATCGGCAAGTATTTTGAATGTTCCCCTTGTTTAATGGTGCCAAATTGGCTCCTTAAAATTTCAAATTCTGACTTCGTTAATTCAAACATAAAGTCATCAGGGAATCTATCAAAATTTCTTCTAACTTGTCTCTTTAATTGTTTCGTTTCAACTCCATAAAGCCTTGCTAAATCTGAATCTATCATTACTTTTTGGTCTCTTATAAGCATAATTTTGCTCATTATAAATTCTTCCGAAATGATTAATTCTTGGCTCATATTTTCAAATTATTTTATTTGGCTTGTATAGTTTATTACTTCTTGTGATTTTATTTTAAAATCCTAAATAAGCAATTATTTCATGTCTTAAAATTACAATTCCTGTAATCACAATATTCACAATTGATAAAGGAATCAAAATTCTCCATCCCAAATTCATCAATTGATCGTATCTAAATCTTGGAATTGTCCATCTTACCCACATATAGAAAAATATGAATCCACAAATTTTAATAAATAAGGCTACAATTCCTAATACATTGGCAATATTCACTCCCCAATTTTCAACCGCCCAACTCATTCCAGGATAATTATATCCTCCGAAGAATAAAACCGCCAAAATAGTAGAAGAGATAAACATATTTGCATATTCAGCAAACAAGTAGAATCCCATTTTCATGGAAGAATATTCTGTGTGATATCCACCAATTAACTCGGTTTCACATTCTGCTAAATCAAATGGTGTTCTGTTGGTTTCTGCAAATGCACAAATTAAAAAGATTAAAAACGATAACGGTTGGTAAAAAACATTCCAGTTCATTCCTTCCTGTTGAGCTGAGATTTCTCTTAAACTCAATGTTCCTGTCATCATTAATAATGCAATTATTGAAAGCCCCATCGCAACTTCATAAGAAATCATTTGCGAAGCAGCACGGATAGCTCCAATCAATGAAAATTTATTATTGGAAGCCCAACCTCCAATCATAATTCCATAAACTCCTACTGAAACTACAGCGAAAACATATAAAACGGCTACATTAATATCGGTAGCTTGAAGTAATATATCTCTACCAAAAAGGTGTAATTTATCTCCCCATGGAATAACAGCGCTTGTCATTAATGCCGTACTCATTGCAATTGCTGGGCCAACTACAAATAGGAATTTATTAGGTGTGTTTGGTTCAAATTCTTCTTTAGAAAATAATTTTAATCCATCGGCAAGTGGTTGGAATAATCCAAGTGGACCCGCTCTGTTAGGGCCAACCCTGTCTTGCAACCAAGCAGCCACTTTACGTTCTGCCCAAGTAGAATACATTGCCATCAACATCGTAATTGCAAAAACAACTAAAATGATGACACTTTTTTCGATTATAATAGTATTATCCATCATCTAAAGATTACCTTTTTGAAATTCTTGTTCTTCCTCTTTGCTCAATGGCACCTCTGGCATACTGATTTTTTTACGATCTTGGTCTCTTCCTTTAAGGATTCCCACTTCCGTAGCAATATGAACTGGTTGTAATTTTCTGTTGTATTTGTTTTGATTGATCACAGAATCTTTTTCAAATTTTCTAGGTCCTTCAATTACCCAATCAGATACTTCTTTATGATCAAAACGACATCCGTTGCAAATGAATTCTTCTACTTCATGGTACTCGTCTTTTCTTCCTGTTACTCTTTGAATTTCGTCACCAAACATCCAAACAGTAGTTTTTCCACAACATTTATCGCAATCTCTGTGCGCATTATAAGGTTTGTTAAACCAAACTCTCGATTTGAATCGGAAAGTTTTATCAGTTAAAGCACCAACAGGACAAACGTCTATCATGTTTCCAGAAAATTCGTTGTCGATGGCTTTTGATATACAAGTTGAAATATTAGAGTGATCACCTCTGTCCATAACACCGTGAACACGATTGTCTGTCAATTGATCGGCAACCATTACGCAACGGTAACAAAGGATACAACGATTCATGTGCAATTGTATATTTGGACCAATATCTTCCGGTTCAAAAGTTCTTTTTTCCTCAATGAATCTCGTTTCTGATTTTCCGTGTTTGAAACTTAAATTTTGCAAATCACATTCTCCCGCCTGATCACAAACTGGGCAATCTAAAGGGTGATTGATCAATAAAAATTCCGTCACCGATTTTCTCGCTTCCGTTACTCTTTCTGATGAGGTACTGTTTACTTCCATACCGTCCTGGCATCCTGTTACACAAGAAGCCACTAGTTTCGGCATCGGTCTTGGATCTGCTTCGCTACCTTTTGCTACTTCAACTAAACAACAACGGCATTTTCCACCGCTACCTTTTAGTTTTGAATAATAGCACATTGCTGGAGGAACACTCTCTCCACCAATCATACGCGCAGCTTGCAGGATTGTTGTTCCTGGTTCTACTTCAATCGCTTGACCATCTATAGTTACTTTCATAATATTGGTTGTTGGTTGTTGGTTGTTGGTTGTAAGTTTTAGAAATTCATTAACTATCAACCATCAACTATCAACTTTTAAACTGTTAACTTAGAAACCAAGTGTTTTACCTTTTCGAAAGGCTCTGACACAAAGTGATCTCTATTTTTTATTTTTTCTGGGAATCGAATATGGTATTCAAATTCATCTCTAAAGTGACGTATTGCAGAAGCCACTGGCCAAGCTGCAGCATCACCTAACGGACAAATGGTATTACCTTCAATTTTACTTTGAATACTCAAAAGCAAATCGATATCTTCCTCACGACCATGACCGTTTTCAATTCGGTGCAGTACTTTTTCCATCCATCCCGTACCTTCACGGCAAGGAGAACATTGTCCGCAACTTTCGTGGTGGTAAAATCTTGAAAAATTCCATGTATTTCTAACCATACAAGAAGTATCATTGTAAACAATAAAACCTCCTGATCCTAACATGGAACCAGATACAAATCCACCGTCGCTTAATGATTCGTAGGTCATTAATCGGTCTTCCCCATTTGCTGTTTTGTAAATTAAATCAGCTGGTAAAACGGGAACAGAACTTCCTCCAGGCACAAATGCTTTTAAGGGACGATCAGAACTCATTCCCCCTAAATATTCATCAGAATTCATGAATTCGTAAACGCTTAATCCCAATTCAATTTCGTAAACGCCAGGATTTTTGATGTGTCCTGAAGCTGAAATTAATTTGGTTCCTGTAGAACGTCCAATACCAATTTTAGCATAATCTTCACCTGAATTATTGATAATCCAAGGCACAGCAGCAATAGTTTCTACATTGTTTACCACTGTTGGATTGGTCCAAAGACCTGAAATCGCAGGGAATGGAGGTTTAATTCTAGGATTTCCTCTTTTTCCTTCCAATGATTCAATCAATGCCGTTTCTTCACCACAGATATAAGCTCCAGCTCCAACTTGAACATACAATTCCAAATCGTAACCCGATCCTAATATATTTTTCCCTAACCAACCTGCCGCTTTTGCTTCGGCGATGGCTCTTTCTAATATTTTGTATACCCACATGTATTCTCCACGAATATAGATGTAGGATAAATTGGCACCCAACGCAAAACTTGAGGTTATCATTCCTTCAATTAAAAGGTGAGGAATGTACTCCATCAAATAACGGTCTTTGAACGTTCCCGGTTCTGATTCGTCAGCGTTGCAAACTAAATGTCTTGGTTTTCCAGATTTTTTATCAATGAAACTCCATTTCATTCCTGCTGGAAATCCTGCTCCCCCACGACCACGAAGTCCCGAAGTTTTCACTTCTTCAACTACTTCGTCAGGAGTCATTTTTTTTATCGCTTTTTCCACAGAAGCGTAACCACCATTTTGACGGTAAACTTCATAAGTGCGAATTCCCGGAACATTAATTTTGTCTAATAATATTTTTTGTGACATATTATTTATCGTGTAACGTAATTTTATCTTCTTTACAATCAACAATCAATTGATCGATTTTTTCTTTGGTAAGATGTTCTTTATAGAAATCTCCTAATTGCATCATTGGGGCATAACCACAAGCGCCTAAGCATTCTACACCACGAACCTCAAAAAGTCCGTCTGCAGTTGGTTCACCCACTTTTACACCCAATTTATTGCAAGTGTAATCCATCAAATCTTCCACACCATTCAAACAACAAGGTGAAGTTTGGCAAAATTCAAACATGTATTTTCCAATTGGTCTTTGGTTGTACATTGTATAAAAAGAAACCACTTCATAAACTTCAACAGGTTTAATATGAAGAATTTCGGCTACTTTATCCATTAATTCTATACTCAACCAATTGTCATGAGCATCTTGAACTTCATGCAAAACTGGCAATAAAGCCGATTTTCTCTTATCTTCAGGATAATGACTGATCAACTCATTGATGCGAGTCATCAAAGCATCAGTGATATTAACTTCTTGTTTGTAATGTGTATGTTCCATTTTTTATTATTTTGAATTCTGAATTTTAAGTTTGAAATGAAAGTGATTCATTTATAATTTATAATTCAAAATTTATAATTTTTTTATGCGTCTAATTCTCCTGCAATAACATTTAAACTCGACAAAATAACAATCGCATCTGATAATAATGCCCCTTTAATCATTTCAGGATAAGCTTGGTAATAAATAAAACAAGGTCTTCTGAAATGCAATCTGTAAGGCGTTCTACTTCCGTCAGTAACTAAATAAAATCCTAGTTCTCCATTTCCACCTTCGACAGCATGGTACACTTCGTCAACCGGAACAGGAACTTCTCCCATTACAATTTTGAAGTGGTAAATCAAAGATTCCATATCGTGGTAAACGTCTTCTTTTGGGGGCAAATAGTAAGCGGGAACGTCTGCGTGGTATTCATTTCCAGCAGGCATTTTATCTAAAGCTTGACGAATAATACTCAAACTCTCCCAAACTTCAGCATTACGAACGCAAAAACGATCGTAAGTATCACCTGATTTTCCAACAGGAACTTTGAAATCAAAATCTTCGTAAGAAGAATAAGGTTGTGCCACACGAACATCATAATCAACACCCGCAGCACGTAAATTAGGACCTGTAAATCCGTAAGCCATTGCTTTTTCAGCAGATATTGGACCAACATTTACAGTTCTATCAATAAAAATTCTGTTTCTTTCAAATAGGTTTTCGAATTCTTTCCAAGCAACAGGAAATTCTTCTAAAAACACCTCCAATTTGCGGAAAGCTTCTGGTGACCAATCTCTTTCGAAACCACCAATTCTTCCCATATTTGTTGTCAAACGAGCGCCACAAATTTCTTCGTAAATCTCGTATACTTTTTCTCTAAATTGGAATACATACAAGAAGCCAGTGTATGCTCCTGTGTCCACACCAAGAATTGAATTACAAATCAAGTGATCGGTAATTCTTGCTAATTCCATTACGATAACTCTTAAATACTGCGCTCTTTTAGGAACTTCAATATCTAATAATTTTTCAATAGTCATCCACCAAGCCATGTTATTGATAGGCGATGAACAGTAATTCATTCTATCAGTAAGAGGTGTGATTTGATAAAAAGGTCGGTTTTCCGCAATTTTTTCAAACGCCCTATGGATGTATCCAATGGTAGGTTCCGCTTCTAAAATTCGCTCTCCATCCATCAACAAAATATTTTGGAAAATACCGTGAGTTGCCGGGTGGGTTGGGCCTAAATTCAGAATTGAAAGCTCGCTTCCATCTTCATTTTGACGTTTTTTTACTATTTCAGCATATCGATGCTCTGGTGGTAATAATAGTTCTGACATCTATAATTAAAAATTGATAATTAAAAATTGATAATTCATGATTTAAATTAAATTGACTTTTACTTTTTTCAGTAATTACCAATTATTCATTGTTAATTATGCATTGTTTGTTGTTCTACCGAAAAATCGGTCGTCCTTGTCTGTTCTTCCGCCGTCTTCCATTGGGAATTCCTTTCTCATTGGAAAAGAAATCATCTCGTCCATATTTAAAATTCGTTTCAATTGTGGATGGCCAACAAAGTTAATTCCGTAAAAATCGTAAGCTTCTCTTTCCATCCAATTGGCGCAAAGAAAAATAGATGATACCGTTTTAATTTCTGGATTGGAACCTGGCAAGTAGGTTTTTATTTTAATTCTAACGTTGTCAATCCAATTATGAAGGTGATAAACCACTGTAAATTGATGTCTATCATCATTATCAGGGTAGTGAATTCCACATAAATCGGTTAGAAAGTTAAAACGCAAAGTTTCATCATTTTTTAAAAAAAGTAAAACTGCGGTAATTTTATCAGAAGCAACTTCAAGTGAGAAAATAGATTTTTCTTGAGTGAAATTAAACACACTTTCTCCAAATGTTGCTGTTAATTTTTCTTGAATTTCAGAGGTTTCTAAAGCCATTATTTTATGTTATAAGAAGCTAATAATTCTTGGTATTCTGGAGAACTTCTTCTTCGTACCGATTCGGATTTAACCAATTCTTGTAATCTCATTACTCCGTCAACAATTTGCTCTGGTCTTGGAGGACAACCAGGAACATAAACGTCAACAGGAATTACTTTATCTATCCCTTGAAGTACTGAATACGTATCGAAAATCCCTCCTGAAGAGGCACAAGCTCCAACAGCAATTACCCAACGAGGTTCTGACATTTGCTCATAAACCTGACGTAAAATAGGCGCCATTTTTTTAGAGATAGTTCCCATAACCATTAGCATATCCGCTTGACGAGGAGAAAAACTCACTCTTTCAGATCCGAAACGAGCTAAGTCATAATGAGAGGCCATGGTAGCCATAAATTCAATTCCGCAACAAGAAGTTGCAAATGGTAACGGCCAAAGTGAATTGGCTCTTGCAAGACCTACGACATCATTTAGTTTTGTAGCGAAAAATCCTTCTCCTACAACTCCTTCTGGAGCATCAACCATTTTTGTTTTAGATTCAGTCATTTTATCTAATATTTTAGATTTTAGATTTCAGATTTTTTCGAATATTAAAAAGAGAAATCATATTTTAAATCAATATTGTATTTTTAAGAAATTTGAAATCAAAAATCGGAAATCAAAAATCTAAAATTATTTTATTCCCACTCTAACGCTTTCTTTTTGATGATATAGAAAAAACCAACTAAAAGTAAAGCCATAAATAGTACCATTTTTACCATTCCTTCCATTCCCAATTCCTTGAAATTGATTGCCCAAGGGTATAAGAAAATAACTTCAACATCAAAAAGCACGAATAAAATCGCTACTAAGAAATATTTTACTGAAAATGGGATTCTTGCATTTCCTTGAGATTCGATTCCACACTCAAAATTTTTGTCTTTTGAAGCTGACGATCTTTTTGGCCCTAATTTGCCAGAAACAATGATGGTTCCCACTACAAATCCAACAGCTAAAAGCATTTGCATTAGTATTGGAAAATAACTTGATAAACTTGTTTGCATACTATGATTTTTATTCCTTAGAATTCGGTTGCAAAGATAACTTTCAATAATTGATTTAGCAACGAAAAAATAAAAATTTATGAAACTATTTTGAAAATTTTTACAGATTATAAATAAATCTAATTTTCAAAGGTTTATGTTCCTATTTTAATTGGTAAAAATTGACTTAATTGGAACTATTTTTAGGGGGATTTTTTAAAATAAAGGCAAAAAAAAACGTTCCGAAATTAATCGGAACGTTTAAATCATTAGGTAACAAAAATATATATATTTTAGTCTTCAATTACTGCAACTTGCGCAGCAACTTTACCTTTTCTACCTTCTTCTTCTTCGTAACTTACTCGGTCACCTTCGCGTAATTCTTCCGCTCTGATTCCTGAAGCATGCACGAAAATGTCTTTTCCTGTTTCTTCGTCTGTAATGAATCCGTAACCTTTTGATTCATTGAAAAATTTAACTGTTCCTGTACGCATTGTAAAAATAATAATAATTTATAATGTCACAAATGTAAACTATATTGTAATACGAAAATCATTTGCATGCATTTTTTTTCGTAAAATTATTGATTTTCAGTGTTTTCGAGGGTTTTAAACCAAAAAATTATTCCATTTTCAGCTGAATATGCAACTCATTTAACTGATTTTCATCGATAATTGAAGGTGCATCAATCATAACATCGCGACCCGAATTATTTTTTGGAAAGGCAATAAAATCACGAATTGTTTCTTGACCACCCAAAATAGAAACCAATCGATCCAATCCAAAAGCCAATCCGCCGTGTGGTGGCGCTCCAAATTGAAACGCATCCATCAAGAAACCAAATTGATTTCGAGCTTCTTCTTCGGTGAATCCTAAATATTTAAACATTAATTGTTGCGTTGCTTTATCGTGAATTCTGATGGAACCTCCACCAATTTCATTTCCGTTTAAGACCATATCATAGGCATTGGCGCGAACTTTTCCTGGATTAGTAGCTAATAAATCCATGTCTTCTGGTTTTGGAGAAGTGAATGGATGGTGCATTGCGTGCCATCTTCCAGATTCTTCGTCCAATTCTAATAATGGGAAATCTACCACCCATAATGGAGCAAACTCCGCTGGATTTCTCAATCCTAAACGGGTTCCCAATTCCATTCTTAATGCTGAAAGTTGCGTTCTTGTTTTATCGGCTTGACCCGAAAGAACAAATATCATATCGCCTGGTTTTGCACCAGTAATTTGAGCCCATTTTGCTAAATCTTCTTGGTCGTAAAATTTATCAACCGATGATTTAAACGTTCCATCTTCATTGCATTTTACGTAAACCATTCCTAAAGCGCCAATTTGTGGTCGTTTCATCCAATCAATTAAGGCATCAATTTCCTTACGAGAATAGTCTCCGGTTCCTGGAGCGGCAATTCCTACAACCAATTCAGCGGAATTGAAAACAGAAAAATCTTTGTGTTGCGCTACTTCGTTTAACTCGCCAAACTCCATACCGAAACGGATATCTGGCTTATCATTTCCGTAGGTTTTCATCGCATAATCGTAGGTAATTCTTGGGAATTTTTCCACTTCAATTCCTTTGATTTCTTTCAATAAATGGCGTGTCAATCCTTCAAAAACATTCAAAATATCTTCTTGCTCAACAAATGCCATTTCACAATCTATTTGTGTGAATTCTGGTTGTCTGTCGGCACGTAAATCTTCGTCACGGAAACATTTTACAATTTGGAAATATTTGTCCATTCCTCCCACCATCAATAATTGTTTGAAAGTTTGTGGCGATTGTGGTAATGCATAAAATTGCCCCGCATTCATTCGACTTGGAACCACAAAATCTCTTGCGCCTTCAGGTGTCGATTTAATTAAATAAGGAGTTTCCACTTCACAAAAATCCAAATCGGAAAGGTATTTTCTAACTTCCATTGCCACTTTATGGCGAAAAAGCAAGTTGTTTTTCACGGGATTTCTACGAATGTCTAAATAGCGGTATTTCATTCTGATGTCTTCTCCGCCGTCCGTTTCATCTTCAATGGTAAATGGTGGAGTTAACGCTGCATTCAAAATAGTCATTTGCGAAACTAGTATTTCAATTTCGCCTGTCGCCATATTTGCGTTTTTAGATTCACGCTCAATTACAGTTCCTTTCACCTGAATTACAAATTCGCGACCAAGGGTTTTCGCCAATTCAAAGATGGATTTTTCGGTACGACTTTCGTCAAATAGCAATTGGGTAATTCCATAACGATCTCGTAAATCAACCCAATTCATGAATCCTTTATCACGCGATTTTTGAACCCAACCCGCAAGTGTAACTTCTGTATTAATATGAGTAGCGTTTAACTCGCCACAAGAATGACTTCTATACATTATTGTAATTTTAGATTGCAAAAATACTATTTTGTTTTTGATTAAGGTTTTAGTGATAAAATTTATTTTAAAAATTTAAAACCTTATATTTGATGTCTAATTTAATTTTAACCACATGAAAAAAATAGTATTATTAGGAATGTTCCTAGGATATTCAATATTGGGTGTTGCTCAATCAAACAATTTTGTGATTTTTAAAGCTGAAATTGCTAATAAAAATACAGATTTTATTTCTATTAGAGACAATAAAAAGGTGTATAAAAAGATCCAAGTTAACAAAGACGGGTTTTTTAAAGATACTTTAAATGTGAAAGATGGATTGTATCAAATGTATGATGGGGTAGAAGTGACGAGCTTGTATTTGAAAAATGGTTACGACTTAAGTTTGAAAATGGATGCCAAAAAATTCGATGAATCTATTGTTTATACTGGTGTTGGAGCAAATGAGAACAATTATTTAGCGCAAGCAACAATTGAAGACAGCAAATTAGATTATGATAAAATATTTGCATTAAAAGAAGCCGATTTTAACGCTAAAGTTGATGAAATAAGCAATGCTAATTTAGCAAAATTAGAAAGTAGTAATTTAGAACCTGCATTTATTGAATTGCAAAAAAAGAATATCGAAGGCAATAAAATGGGGATGAAGCAATATTTTGGGGAAGCTCAAAAAAAGCAATTGCTTAATAATACAATGTCTGCACCTTTTGATTATTTGAATTTTAAAGGTGGGAATACGAAACTTTCAGATTTCAAAGGGAAGTACGTTTACATCGATGTTTGGGCTACATGGTGCGGACCTTGTCGCGCTGAAATTCCGTTTTTGAAAAAGACAGAAGAAAAATATGAAGGTAAAAATATTGCTTTCGTGAGTATTTCTGTAGATGTTCAAAAAGACTTCGAGAAATGGAAAAAATTTGTTGCAGAAAAACAATTGGGAGGAGTTCAGCTTTTCGCTGATAAAGATTGGAATTCCGATTTCATGAAAAGCTACAGCATCAATAGTATTCCAAGATTTATTTTAATTGATCCAACAGGAAAAATCGTGAGCGCAGATGCTGCAAGACCGTCGTCACCAAAACTTTCTGAGCAATTAGATGCTTTATTGAAATAGAAAAACAAATTTGTGCATAAAAAAAACCGGTCTCAATTGAAACCGGTTTTTTTATTTATTTTAGATCCAAGCACAAACTATTGCACCAATAATTGTTAACGAAACAATCCAATATCCTGAATGGATAAAGATGTATTTCCAAGTTCTTCTTTCGAATAAACCATTGATTGCAATCATTGGAAAAGCAAAGAATAACCCGGCGAAAAATCCATGTAAAGCACCGTGAGAGGCTGTTCTAAATACAGTTCCATAATCGGCCATAAATGCCACAAATGAAGGTTTCGCTTCCGCTAATTTTGCCGGCCCTCCAATCATTCCAAGCGCCCCTAATTGATGAATTGTAATGGTTTGCATTATCATTCCAATGAAAATAGAAAACACAAAAGTAAGTCCGAAGATTTTAAACATATTTCCCTTTTCTGATTCCTCTTTAGTAAGCCCAGCTTCTTTTATCCAAACTGTCCCAAAAACAATTGGATGGTACCAAATAAAACCAACTAATAATGTAGTAAATGCTGCAACTACTGGCGATAAAAAATTCATTTCCATAATATAATTTTAAGGTGTTAATGAAACAAATATATAAAAAACCCATATTATTAAATATGGGTTCTAATTGTTTGTGGTATCTATTATTTACTCAATTCAACGAAATATTTATAAAACAATGGAATCGTTTCTATTCCTTTTAAGTAATTGAAAATACCAAAATGTTCGTTCGGCGAATGAATGGCATCACTATCTAATCCAAATCCCATTAAAATAGTTTTGCTTTTTAATTCTTTTTCAAATAACGCTACAATTGGAATACTTCCGCCGGAGCGAACCGGAATTGCAGGCACTCCAAACGTTTCAGTGTAAGCCATATTTGCGGCTTTATAGCCAATGCTGTCTGTTGGCGTAACATATCCTTGACCACCATGATGAGGCGTGACTTTCACGGTAACTCCTGCCGGTGCAATATTGGTAAAATGTTTTGTAAACAATTCAGTAATGTTTTCCCAATCTTGATTTGGAACCAAACGCATCGATATTTTTGCGAAAGCTTTACTGGCAATAACTGTTTTAGCACCTTCGCCAGTATAACCTCCCCAAATACCGTTTACATCTAATGTTGGTCGGATAGAATTTCTTTCATTGGTTACATAACCCGTTTCTCCATAAACGTCGTTTAATTCCAATGCCTTTTTATAATTTTCTAAATTGAAAGGTGCTTTTGCCATTTCAGCACGTTCTTCAAGTGATAATTCTTCAACATTATCGTAGAAACCAGGAATCGTAATATGGTTGTTTTCATCGTGAAGCGAAGCAATCATTTTGGAAAGCACGTTGATCGGATTGGCAACAGCCCCACCGTATAAACCAGAATGCAAGTCACGATTTGGACCTGTAACTTCCACTTCTACATAACTCAAACCACGTAAACCTGTCGTAATTGATGGTTGCTGGTTGGAGATCATTCCTGTATCGGAAATCAAAATCACATCGCATTTTAGTTTTTCCTGATTGCGCTCTACAAACCAGCTTAAGCTTTTAGAGCCCACTTCTTCTTCGCCTTCAATCATAAATTTCACATTACAAGGTAAAGAATTGGATTGTACCATATATTCTAAAGCCTTAACGTGCATGTACATTTGTCCTTTGTCATCGCAAGCACCTCTAGCAAAAATGGCACCTTCAGGATGAATAGCTGTAGTTTTTATTACGGGTTCAAATGGAGGTGAAATCCAAAGTTCCATTGGGTCTGGTGGCTGCACATCATAATGTCCGTAAACCAAAACGGTAGGAAGCGATTTATCGATAATTTTTTCCCCATAAACAATAGGATATCCGGGAGTATCACAAATTTCTACCAAGTCGCAACCAGCATTTTCAAGACTCAATTTTACTGCATCTGCAGTGTTGAAAACATCTTGAGAATAAGTGGGATCGGCACTTACAGAAGGGATTTTTAATAATTCAATTAACTCGTTGATAAAGCGAGCCTTATTTTCTTGAACGTAGGTTTTTATTGTATTCATATTAATAGAGTAGTTTTTTAGAATTCCAAAAATACAAAAAAGAGTTTGAAAAAATTTATAATTAATAATTCATAATTTATAATTAATTGTATATTTGCATTCTCAATTTTGCGGATATGGTGAAATTGGTAGACATGCCAGACTTAGGATCTGGTGCCGCAAGGCGTGTAGGTTCGAGTCCTATTATCCGCACTTTTAAAACCTCAAGATACAATTTAGTATGTTGAGGTTTTTTTATTTTATCAAATTTTAATTTTTACAAGCGAGGTCTTTGATGTTGATTTCAAACGTTTAATAAACAAAAAGATACGATAACTAAGGGACATTCTTTTTTATTGATTTTTTTATAATTTTTATTTATTTTTGAAATAAATATCAATTTAAAATTAATTAATAATGGGGTTTTTAATTGGAATTATAATCATAGTGTTCATTATTGGGCTACTATCAAGAAAAAAAGGAGATAATTTTTTAGATACTTTAAGTTCCGGTTGTGGCACCATTGTTTGGATTATTGTATTAATTGCTATCGCTATTTTTATTTTTTCTCAAAAATAGGAATATAAATTCACAAATATTTTTTTAAAAAATAAAATGATTAAAGTTATAATTATTAAACAAATAATTTTTAAATATGAAAAAAAAACAACTTCTTTTGATTTTTGGACTTATTAGTTTCTCTATTTTTTCTCAATGTCTAAGTGGTGATTGTTACAATGGAAGCTGCTCATATAGATTTCCAAATGGTGATATATATTCAGGTGAATATAAAAATGGATTACAAGTAGGCACAGGGGTTTATAAATGGAATAATGGAGATGTATATACCGGTGGTTTTTATAATGGAAGGTTTGATGGATATGGTCTTTTAAAATATGCTTCAGGTCAAATTGATGAGGGAATTTGGAAAAATGGAGTGATAGTTAACAATTATGAAAAACCGAAAACTAATGAATTAAAATCTGCTTCAAGTCAAGATGATGGAAAAATAAGAAAAATGCAAGATACAGAGGTTGTGGGTTGTATAAGTGGAGATTGTGTTAATGGGTATGGAATATATTACTTTAGTAATGGCGATTATTACAAAGGCGATTATGTAAATGGTTATAGAACAGGAAAAGGTTATTATAAATGGAGTAATGGTAATCAATATGAAGGAGAGTTTTTATACAATACACAAAATGGAAAAGGAATTTTCGTTTGGAATAATGGTGACGTATATGGAGGGGATTTTGTTAATAATGCACTTCAAGGATTTGGATTATATATTTTCTATGGTGGAGATAAATATGAAGGAGATTGGGTAAGTGGAGTTAAACAAGGTCAAGGTAAATATACTTATGCTTCTGGAATAATTAAAGAAGGGAAATGGGTTAATAATACATTTGTTTCATCTAACGCCAATAATAATAAGGTATCACAAGTTAATAATTCATTTTCGAGTTCAGAAAGCAATACTAATAACAATAGTCAATCCACTACTAATATAATGGGAGATATTCAGAAAGAGTTTGAAAAACTAACCAATAATCCGTTATTTAAAAATGATTCATCAGCACTTTCTAAATCTGGAACCAATGTTAATGGCGAAAGATGCAAAAAATGTAATATTGTGCTTAAAACACCTAGCAATAGAGCCTGTTATATCTGTAATAGAAGTTTTTCCGGTTGGGGATTCAGAAAAGATTATTATGGGATAAGCTCTGAACATCAAGAATCATTAACTCCTTGCTATTCTTACATTGGGCATCATAATTATAAGGATTGGACAATATATAAAAATGCTTGTTGTAGCAGACAGTGCGCAATGAAATTGTAAACAAATAAATTAGAATCGAATTTAGATTCAATTGCGACTATGTAAGACCTGATGATTTTTGTAATATGAAGTGTCAAAGTGAATATAGTAGAAGATAGAAAATTTAAAATAATAAAATATGAAAAATTTGAAATTAATAATTTTGGAAGTGGAAAAACTAATTAGGTGGTTCGCTTTGGTAATCGGAATCGGTTCTTCTGTTATTTCTGCAATGTTATGTATAGCTACATTTAATATAATGGAGCAAATGAAAAATCTTAATTCAGAAATAACGGATGGTTTTACAAAAACAGATTCTGTTTTAGCTTTTTTGTGCGTTTTTACTCCTCTTGTAATTTCAATATTTATTTTAGTAGTCACAAGAAAATTTAAAGAACTAAATCAATTAATTGAAGAAAATAAAAAATTATGAAAAAGTATTGGTTTATACTATTAATTTTAATTGCTATTGCTAAGGTTACTCGTGATGAAATCAAAAAAGTTGAATCGCAAAAAAATGATTTTTTTAAAGAGGCAGGAATTAATCTTCCATATAAAACAGAGTCGGGAGTTATTCTTAAAGATACTGATGAAATCATAAATGCAATAGAAAAAGGAGGTATATTAACAGCAAAAGAGGTTGGTTCCATAAGAAAAAAAATATATAATAGTGCGAATTGCTCTATTGAATTAAAAGAAATTATTGCATTAGACGTTGCAAAATATCTTAAGAATAAACATTCTGATTTAAAAACAGATAATGAAATAACCTCATTTTTAAAAGAAAAAGGATTTACGGATATTGGGTTTATTTTAAAAAAATATAGACAAATTAAATAGATTTTAACCTATGAAAAAGAAAACACTATACATCATCATCGCAATATTAGTATTGCTAAACATCGGGCAATTTGTTTATTTCTATTCTGTGGTTTCAGATTTGAAGTCGGAATTAAAAATAAAAAGAATAAACTCCAATGGCTCACTTGGTCCGGAAGATTACTAAGGCTATGAAAAAAACGCTTCTGTTCCTACTTTTTACTTTCTCCATCAACTCCGTTTTTGCAGAAGCCCTTTAACATCAACAGTTTTTTTTATATAGACTTGATTAATTAATATATTATTAGCATAATGAAATATATAAAATATTTAAAACATTTGGTAGCCAATTATCCAATCAGTAGTTTGATTTTTTCATTATTCATAATTTTATTTTTTTGGGCTTTATTCTATTACAGAAAATCAATAATTAATATAGTCGCCAATAATTTCCCCCATTCAAAAACGAAAACAAAAGTAATGTATGTTGCTATTTTTGGATCGTTTGTTGTTTCATTTTTATATTTTACAAATTATATTTCAAATCCATTTAAATCTGAAAACTGTTCTATTTCAAAATCAAATTATTTATTTGGAATAGATGTTTCCCATCACAATGGATACATTAATTGGAGTGAAGTTAAAAAATCTAAGCATCCCATAAAGTATGTTATTATTAAAGCAACTGAAGGTCAAAAATTTGTAGATTGGAGATTTCATTACAATTGGGAAAAAGCCGAAAAAAAAGGTTTTATCAAAGGCGCCTATCATTTTTATAGACCGGATGTCAATTCCAAAAAGCAATTTAATTTATTTTCTAAGACAGTTAATCTGGAAAAAGGAGATTTGTTTCCGGTTTTAGATATTGAAACGGAGAGTAAATTAGGCAGAGACAATCTTATTAAAGGTATAAGAAATTGGGTTGATTTATGTGAAAAAAAATATGGTGTAAAACCAATTATATATACCGGTAGAAAGTTTTATAGAAATTATTTAGAAAATGAATTTGACGATTGCCCTTTATGGATTGCTTCTTACTCGAGCGAGGAAAGTGTTAGCGGCTTAGAATGGGATCTACATCAATTTACAGAAAAAGTGATTGTAAAAGGAATTCCGGAAAGTGTTGATGGCAATAATTTCAAAGGCGATCTTGTTAAGTTAAAAGAGAATTATTGTATAAAATAAGCTGATTTTATAATTTTAAGCATCTTTATTCTTGGAATAAATTAAATAGATTCTAACTATTAATAAATTAAAAAATAATGAAAAAGAAACATATAAATTATATTATAATTTTCGGTTTATTCCTCTTTATAATTGGGTCATTTAGTTTTAATAAACTACAAGACAAAGAGCGTTTAATTATAAATAGTGAATTTTCATTAGTTCTTCCAAAACTAAATGTGAATATGGCGGAATTATTAGTTTCATTAAAAAAAGTAAATCCAAATGTTATTTTTTTAAGCTCAATTGGAAAATCTAAAAGTAAGCCGATTTTATTTGCTGTATCAAGATATGAAAATTCTAAAAAAGAAAAATTAGATACTGCTTTTTACAAGTATACTGTAGATGTTAAAGCAACCAAGTTAGGAAAATCTTCCGAAAAATATAAGTTAATTTCATATAGCAGATACAAAAAAGGTGGCGCACTTCTTTACACAAAAGTTAGTAGCCCTATGGAAGGTCAATGTAGCGTAATGTATTACTTCATGAAAAATAATTATAATAATGTAATGTATGAAATAAAACTCACAGCTGGAATTTCAGAGGTAAAACTTTTGAAAACAATTGCAGAAAAAATTGCTTTATCAGTAAGGTTATAGATGATTTAATAATTACGATTTTACTTATTAATTTTTTACCTTTTTACCTTAATTTTCACCCTCTACAGATCGAAAAAAATAAAATATTTAAAAAACACGATTTTTTTATAAGAATAGTGTTGATTTTTATGTTTTAAAAAATTATCTTTGCGCCTTGAAAAACAAACCTAAATATTCCGTTTAGAAAATTTGTTTTTTATAAGTCTAATTAGCTATTTAATAAATAC
>CANKZE010000034.1 GCA_947488545.1 Bacteroidota bacterium | reverse complement strand
AGCGATAGTTTGTAATGCTTCTGGATTTTCAAAATCGGCAATAGTATCTCCAATTTCAAAACCTTCTACACCAATGATTGCACAGATATCACCTGCTATAACTTCAGTTACTTTTTTACGTCCAAGACCTTCAAAAGTATGTAATTCTTTAATTCTAGATTTCAAGATAGAACCGTCTCTTTTGCATAAAGAAATTGGCATTCCTTCTTTTAAAACTCCTCTTTCCAAACGACCTATTGCGATACGACCTGTAAATGATGAGAAATCTAATGATGTAATTAACATTTGTGGTGTACCTTCTGATACTTTTGGAGCCGGTACATTATTGATTACCATATCTAAAAGTGGCTCGATATTATCTGTTTGGTTTTCCCAATGGTCAGACATCCAGTTGTTTTTAGCAGAACCATAAACAGTTGGAAAATCCAATTGCCATTCTTCGGCACCTAATTCAAACATTAAATCGAAAACTTTCTCGTGAACTTCTTCAGGAGTACAGTTTTCTTTATCTACTTTATTAATAACCACGCAAGGCTTAAGACCTAAGTCGATTGCTTTTTGCAAAACAAAACGCGTTTGTGGCATTGGACCTTCAAAAGCATCTACTAAAAGACAAACTCCGTCAGCCATATTCAATACACGCTCTACTTCTCCACCGAAATCGGCGTGACCAGGAGTGTCGATAATATTAATTTTTGTTCCTTTATAAACTACAGAAACATTTTTAGAAGTAATGGTAATACCTCTTTCACGCTCCAAGTCGTTATTATCAAGAATTAGATCACCGGTATTTTCGTTGTCACGAAATAATTGACAGTGATACATTATTTTGTCAACCAAAGTTGTTTTACCGTGATCGACGTGGGCAATAATTGCAATGTTTCTAATAGATTCCATCTGTGATTTTTAATGGGTGCAAAGGTACACTTTATTTTTACAAATACTACTATAATTATAAAGAGGTAAAATAGTAGCCTCAGAAACGTGGTATTACTGAGAAAAACTTAACAATATCTTAATTGTAGAAACAAAAAAAGCTCCCTGTTTAGGAAGCTTTAGATGTATAAAGTGAACTTAACTAATTACAGTTTTGCAACGTGTTTAGTTAATTTAGATTTTAAATTTGATGCTTTGTTATCGTGAATGATATTTTTCTTAGCTAATTTATCAATCATTGAAATTACAGCAGACAATTTTGAAGTAGCATCAGATTTATCAGTAGCAATTCTTAACGCTTTAATAGCATTACGAGTTGTTTTGTGTTGGTATCTGTTTAATACTCTTCTTTTTTCGTTACTTCTAATTCTTTTTAAAGCTGACTTGTGATTTGCCATTTTGTTTTTTTTTCTAATTTTTTATTGTAGTCCGTGGGGGAATCGAACCCCCCTTACCAGGATGAAAACCTGGCGTCCTAACCGATAGACGAACGGACCGTGCTTCTCTAACGCGGATGCAAAAATACAACTATTTTTTATTTGCACAATAGCTGATGTATATTTTTTTGATTTTTTTTAATATGCCTTCGCAAATAGCACTCTTCCAACTGATGGTTTACCAGTAAATACACAGGTTCCAGCCTCCTCTACTCTATCTAAAGGTAGACATCTTATGGTAGCTTTTGTTAAATCTTTTATTTTTTCTTCGGTTTCAGCAGTTCCGTCCCAATGTGCAGATACAAACCCGCCTTTACCATCTAAAATTGATTTAAATTCTTCAAAATCATTAACTTCTGTAATATGTGTGTCTCTATAATTCAATGCTTTCGCAAACATTTCTTCTTGAATTTGAGATAATAAATTATTGATATAAATTTCAATTCCGTCTTTAGAAACGATTTCTTTTGTTAAAGTATCTCGTCTTGCAACTTCAAAAGTTCCGTTCTCTAGATCTTTTGGACCTACAGCAATTCGCACAGGAACCCCTTTCAATTCATATTCATTGAATTTAAATCCAGGTTTTTGATTGGTTCTGTTATCGTATTTAACAGAAATATTCAATTTCCTTAATGCTTTAACTACATCATTAACGGTTGCAGAAATCTCTTCTAATTGTTCGTCTGATTTATATATTGGGACAATAACCACTTGTATAGGCGCTAAATTTGGAGGCAATACCAATCCGTGATCATCGGAATGAGTCATAACTAATGCTCCCATTAATCGTGTAGAAACACCCCATGAAGTTCCCCAAACGTATTCTTGTTTCCCTTCTGCATTAGCAAATTTAACGTCGAATGCTTTTGCAAAATTTTGTCCTAAAAAGTGTGATGTTCCCGCTTGTAATGCTTTTCCATCTTGCATTAAGGCTTCTATACAAAAGGTTTCATCTGCTCCAGCAAAACGCTCTGTTTCTGTTTTTAAACCTTTAATTACCGGGATCGCCATAAAATTCTCAGCGAATTCTGCATATACATGCATCATTTTTTCAGATTCTTCAATTGCTTCTTCTCTCGTTGCATGAGCTGTATGACCTTCTTGCCATAGAAATTCTGCAGTTCTAAGAAACAATCTAGTTCGCATTTCCCAACGAACCACATTGGCCCATTGATTAATAAGTAAAGGTAAATCTCTATAGGATTGAACCCATCCTTTATAGGTAGACCAAATAATTGCTTCACTTGTAGGACGAACAATAAGTTCTTCTTCCAGTTTTGCATTTGGGTCAACCATTAATTTTCCTGGTTTATCAGGATCATTTTTTAATCTATAGTGAGTTACAATGGCACATTCTTTTGCAAAGCCTTCAGCATTTTTTTCTTCTGCTTCAAACATACTTTTTGGAACAAAAAGAGGGAAGTACGCATTTTGATGACCTGTTTCTTTAAACATTCGGTCTAACTCGGCTTGCATTTTTTCCCAGATTGCATAACCATATGGCTTAATTACCATACATCCTCTAACTCCTGAATTCTCAGCAAGGTCAGCCTTGACAACTAACTCATTATACCATTTTGAATAATCCTCGGATCTTGTTGTTAAGTTCTTGCTCATGATATTATAATTTGGCACTAAAATTGTTTAACAAATTTTAACTAAATAGTTCGGCAAAACTAACTATTTTTGTAATGAACAACAATATAAAATGCATAGATATGAAAACTAATTATTTTTCTTCGGCAAAATCGACCTCAATTTATTTTATTATTTTAGGTTTTAGCATGCTAATGGTTTCGTGTGGGTCATTAAAAAGCAGCACTTATTATGATCGTGATGGCATTTATGGTTCTGACGAAAATGAGAATAGAGCAGCTGAAAATAACGTTGATAAATATAAGGATTACTTCAGTGCACTGAGAGAGAAGAATGAGCAAGATCAAGTTTTTACAGATGTTGAAAACTATTCTTCAATTCAAGATTCAGTAGTAAACCAAACAGAGACTGAAAGAACAAGTTATTCTGGATGGGGAAATAACCAACAACCAGTAAATATCACTATTTATGATAACAATTGGGGTTGGAACAACTGGGGTTATAACTCACTTTGGAATTATGGTTGGAATTGGAATTTAGGATGGAATTCATGGTACGGTCCAAATATAGGATATGGATGGGGATGGAACAATTGGTATGGCACAAATATTGGGTGGGGATGGGGTTGGAATAATTGGTGGGGACCTAATTACGGCTATTATGGTTGGGGTGGTTACAATTATAATAACCCTTATTATTATTCTTACAGCAATGGTGTTCGAGGAGGTCGTTCAAGCGGTCGAGTTTCAGGAAGATATGATTTTGGCAGATCTGGAATTGCGAGCACTAGAGACAATTCTTCAATAGGAAGAAGAAATAATATTACGAATGGAGTTAGAACTTCTGATCAAAGTTCGCCAAGAAGTTTCAACAGCGTTAGGTCAAACGATACAAATCCTAGATCAGTAAATAGTAACCCTAGAAATTACAGTTCAACAAGATCAGAAATTACTAATCCAAGGGCTGACAATGAAACTCCAAGAAATTTAACACCTATTAGAGTGGAGCCATCTTCCCCAAGAGGTGAAAGCTCTTCGCCTAGAAGTTATTCTCCAAGCCCAAGTTATGGTGGTGGCGGTGGCAGCTTTGGCGGTGGAAGATCTGGTGGAGGTTCAGGTGGCGGAGGTAGACGATAATAATTGATTTTATTTATACCATTTAATAATTCTAATAAAATGAAAAAAAATATAATATTATTTACTTTAGGCTTCTTTAGTACATTTATATATTCTCAAGATATAACAGATGCGCTACGTTTTTCGCAAGACAACTTATTAGGAACGGCAAGATTTAACGCCATGAGTGGAGCATTTGGAGCTTTAGGAGGAGATTTTTCTTCTATAAATGTAAATCCAGCGGGTTCGGCAATATTTTTAAACAACCAAGTTGCTTTAACATCATCTACTTATGGTGTAAATAATAAATCAAATTATTTTGGATCAAAAGACACTGAAAATTCTACTTCAGCTGATATAAATCAATTTGGTGCAGTATTCGTTTTTAAAAATACTGATAGACGAAGTGAATGGAGCAAATTTAGCTTTGCTTTGAACTATGAAAATGCTAATAATTTAAATAATGTTATTTTTTCATCGGGTACCAACCCTACAAATTCTATAGGTGAATATTTTAGATATTATGCCAATAGAAATAATGGTGTTTCAATATTGAATTTGCAAACTCAACCTAGAGAATCTATAACTGATTTATATGATTTTTTAGGATCAAATTACGGATTTGGAACTCAGCAAGCCTTTTTAGGATATCAAGCTTATATTATTGATCCAGCTGCAAATTATAATGAAGGTTCCAATAGAAATTACGTTTCGTTAATACCTGCAGGGGGAAATTATTACCAAGAAAACTTTATTAGATCAAATGGATATAATGGTAAGCTTTCTTTTAACGCATCTGGACAATACAAAGATAAATTCTATTTCGGGGTGAATATCAATACCCGATTTATTGATTATACTCAAACCACAAGTTTCTACGAAGACAATTCAAATAATATATTATCTGGTGTTCAAAGATTGCAATTTGACAATGAATTGACCACTTATGGAAATGGAATTTCATTTCAATTAGGAGCTATTGCAAAATTAAATAAGGAAGTTCGAGTGGGTTTAGCATATGAATCGCCTACATGGTATGAAATTTCAGATCGCCTTTCTCAAGGTATTTCTTCAATTAGTGCAAATGCTACAGGGGAATTACCAACAGTAAATGTGAATCCAATGATAGTAAATATTTACGAACCTTACCAACTAAGAACTCCAGGAAAATGGACAGGAAGTTTCGGATATATTTATAAAAAATCAGGATTATTAAGTGTTGATTATTCTATCAAAGATTATGGAAATATGGCATTTTCACCAAATAACGATTATCGTAATATAAATTCTGAAATTGAAAACAATCTTGGAGTTGCTACCGAACTTAGAATTGGTGGAGAATATCGCATTAAAGCTTTAAGCTTGAGAGCAGGTTATCGCACCGAGAAAAGTCCTTATAATAATCAAACAACTATTGGGAATCTAAAAGGGTATTCAGGAGGTTTAGGTTATAATTTTGGAGGAACAAAATTAGATTTAACGTATTCTCATTCTCAACGAGAATACCAGTACCAGTTCTTTAATGTTGGTATGACTGATTATTCCAAAATTAATGCTGTAATGAACAACATTGTTTTTTCGATAACATTTGAATTATAATAGATCGTATTCTAAAAAAGGCTGCCATAACGGGCAGCCTTTTTTATTTATACTAATCTTTCAAATTGATAAATCGGTTAAATGCCTCTAGCCTTCTTTTTGATATTGGAATAATGGCACCATTCTCCATTTCACAACTATTCCCATCTGTTTTGATAATCCTTTTTAAATAGCGCATATTGATTACATAGGAATTATGGATTCTAAAAAAACTACTCTTATCTAAAACCCTGCTTTCATAATCACCAATGTTCTTACTTGAAATAGATACTTTTCCATTTTGAAGATAAAAATTAGTATATCTACCATCCGATTTACAGAAAATAATATCATTCATTTTTATAAAATAAATCTCCTCAACGGTAGCTATAGCTACATAATCACGAATTAACTTTTCTTGGCTTTTAACAATCATTTGAATTATTTTATATTAAATTAGATATCAAAAAAACTAGTTATACTATATTAACATACTTTAGTTAACCGTTGAACAATATACAAAAACGGAATTCATTTCAACTATTGAAAAAAATCTTTTTTTAATATAAAAAAAAAGCATTTGATTTCTCAAATGCTTAATAAAATAATATAGGATTTAATTATTTTTTTTCTGCCATTTTAGCACAACATCCTGCTTTTTTTTCTTTATCACAAGACTTAGTTTCTTTAGCACATTCTTTTTTATCTGCTGCTTTTGGTTTTTTCTCTTGAGCATTCACACTCATAGAAGCTGTAAATAGTGACAAAGCTAACACTGCAATTAAATTTTTCATATTTATAAGTTTTAAATTTATTAATCTTAATGTAAAGTTAGTAATATTATTTAAATATTTAAACTAATTAGAATTATTTTATCATTTTAAATTTGCAAAAAGAAAATCGGAGAATAAAAAAATAATTAGGATATTTGTAAAAAGTAAACCTATGAAAAATTATAGAATATCATTATTACTGGCAATTTTCACTACTATTAGTTTTGCCCAAGTACAACCTACAAAATACATCAAATTAATTTCAAAAGAATCTTTAAAAACGAATCTTTATGTAATATCATCAGATGAAATGGAAGGTCGAAATACCGGGACAAAAGGACAAAAGAAAGCGGGTGAATATTTAATTTCACAATATATTAAAGCTGGAATTTCATTCCCTGATGGAGCTTCTGATTTTTATCAAAGAATACCTGCAGCTTCATTAAACTCTAGAAGAAATGGGAAATTACCAGATTCAGAAAATATTTGGGCGTTTATAAAAGGTACAGAAAAACCAGATGAAGTTTTAGTAATTTCGGCTCATTACGATCATATTGGTGTCGAAAATGGAGAAATATATCATGGTGCCGATGATGATGGATCGGGAACAGTTGCGGTTTTAGAAATAGCAAAAGCCTTTCAGAAAGCCAAAGAAGAAGGTAACGGGCCAAAACGTTCCATAATTTTCTTACATGTTACAGGGGAAGAACATGGCTTACTAGGGTCTAAATATTATTCGGAAAATCCTTTATTTCCAATTGCAAATACAATTACCGATGTAAATATTGACATGATTGGACGACGTGATGATTTACATAAAAATTCAAATGACTATGTTTACATAATTGGTTCCGACTATTTATCGTCTGATTTATATACCATTTGTGAAGAGGCCAATAAGAATTATATTAAAACTAATTTAGATTATACTTTTAATGATAGAAATGATCCTAACCGATTTTATTACCGTTCTGATCATTACAATTTTGCAAAAAAAGGAATTCCATCTGTGTTTTTATTTAATGGGGTTCATGCCGATTACCACAAACCTACAGATACCGCTGATAAAATAGAATTTGACGCCCTAGCAAAAAGAGCGCAATTGGCATTTGCAATAGCATGGGAATTGGCTAATAGAGACAATCGTCCAGTGGTTGATAAACCCGGGAATTAGATTAAATAAAACTCAATATCTTAAAAAACAAAAAACCATTTTACTTTCGTAAAATGGTTTTTTCAAAAAGAGCCGGCGGAGGGACTCGAACCCACGACCTGCTGATTACAAATCAGCTGCTCTAGCCAACTGAGCTACGCTGGCGACTAATTTCGAGTGCAAATATAGAATTGAATTTGTAAAATCCAAAATATATTTTACCTTTTTTTATAGTTTTAATTATTGTAAAGCGTTGATTTTAGTAATCAATTGATTTGCAACTTGTTCCAATTCAACATTAATTTGTTTGAAATGTGCTTTTTTGTTTTCAACGTTTTTTGCATTCACTTTTCCAATTAAAGAATCAAAACTTACAATTGCTTCATCAATTAGTGCATTTGTTTCGTCTGTAGGTTTTCCAGTGGTAGCGATTTCAAATAAATAAACTGCTTCAATAATATCACCTAAAACGTAGTTGATGTCTTTTTTTAAATTTCTAACGTTTGCCATTTTATATTTAATTTAATTTAAATTTTCGTCTGCAAAAGTACATATAAACTTTCTATTAAAGACTATGAAATATAAATTTCTAAAACAATTGCATTCCCTAATAGGTTAAAATCAGTCATCGCTGCAGGAATTAATACCGTATCTCCTTTTGAATAATGATACTGCTCTTGATTATACTCTAGTTGAAATTCTCCTTCTGTACACATATAAACAGTGAATGAAGAAGCAGATTTTGAAACTTTCAATTCGCCTGATAAATTCAAATAATTTGTCGTGAAATAAGGGCAATTAACCATTTCATTAGAAACATTAACTTCGTTACTGTAACCTTTTTTGGTTTCTACCTTATTGTAATTTATGGCATCTAATGCTAATTCAACGTGTAATTCTCTCTTATTTCCTTCAGAATCCACTCTGTCGAAATCGTACAAACGGTAGGTAATATCAGAAGTTTGCTGGATTTCAGCTACCAATAACCCTGCCCCAATAGCATGAACTGTTCCTGTTTCAAGAAAAAACACATCACCAGTTTTAACTTTTACTTCATCTAAAATAGCAAGCAAAGTATTGTTTTGTAAATGTGAAACATATTCCCCTGCATTTGAATTGTCTTTGAAACCAACTATAATTCTAGAACCTTCATCTGCTTGCATGATATACCACATTTCCGTTTTACCAAAAGAATTGTGTCGTTTTTTTGCCAATTCGTCATTTGGATGAACCTGAATTGACAAATCAGTTTTAGCATCTAAATATTTAAATAATAAAGGAAATTGTTTCCCAAATTGATCAAAAACACTAGTTCCTAAAACTTCATTTGGAAAATTATCTATTAATTCGTTTAAAGAAATCCCTTTCAAAATTCCTTTTGAAATAACACTTACATCACCTTCAACTGTTGAAATTTCCCAACTTTCGCCTGTTATATTTGAAGTAATCGGTTTATTTAATTCTGTTTTTAATTTTTCGCCTCCCCAAATTCTATCTTTCAGAATAGGATCAAATTGTAATGGATAAATATCAAATTTCATGGCTTTCATTTTTTAAGGATTTTAATGCTATTGAGATGTGTTTTGTCGCCATAACACTGTCAAATATCATTGTAATTATTCCTTCTTTATTAATAATATAGGTAACTCTACCTGGCAATAACCCGAATAATTTATCAGGAACACCAAATAGTTTTCTGAGTTTTTTATCAGAATCTGATAATAAAATAAATGGAAGCTGGTATTGATTGGTAAATTTTTTATGAGAACTCGCTGTATCACTACTTATGCCAATAACCTCAGCTCCTAAATCAATAAAATCTTCATAGGAATCTCTAAATCCACAAGCTTGCATCGTGCAACCTGGCGTATTGTCTTTTGGATAAAAATAAATTACAACTGGTTTTTTACCAATAATATCTTTGCTGTCAAATGAAGTTCCATTGGCATCAATTGCCATAAAAGACGGTGCTTCATCACCAATTTTTAAACTCATTATTCGCCTTTATAGGTTACAAAATTACGAGGAGTTTCATATAATACAACTTCTAAATCGAATTTTGAGTCGATTCTATTTCGAATTTTATTCCAAATTACAACCGCGATATTCTCGGCAGTAGGATTTAAATCAAGAAATTCAGGAACATCCAAATTCAGATTTTTGTGGTCAAATTTATCTTCAACTTCTGATTTAATTAAATCTGATAGAATTTTTACATCCATAACATAACCTGTTTCTGGATCAATTGGACCTGTAACACTAACAATCATTTCGTAATTGTGACCGTGAAAATTTGGATTGTTGCATTTACCAAAAACGGCATCATTTTTTTCAAATGTCCAATCTTTTCTATACAAACGGTGGGCTGCATTAAAATGAGCTTTTCTACTAATGGTTACTTTCATCGTGCTACTTTATATTTTATGATCTTCAATGTAATGGTAAAATTCATCGAATATTATTTTGAACCAAATGGTATAAATGTCAGGATTGTTGATCATGTCATTCTTAATATCTTCAATTTTCATCCACTTCCAGCTTTCTACCTCCTCGGTATTAATTTCAGGTTCATTGTCGAAATATCCAATCATCACATGATCTAATTCATGTTCTGTCAATCCATTATCAAATGGAGCTTTATAGATAAAATGAAACAATTCTTTCAAATTTGCTTCAAATCCCATTTCTTCTCTTAGCCTTCTAGTTCCAGCTTCGATATTGGTTTCACTAACGCGTTGGTGACTGCAGCAAGTATTGGTCCATAATAAAGGAGAATGGTATTTATGATGCGCCCTTTGCTGAAGCATGATTTCATTATTTTTATTTAAAATAAAAACAGAAAAAGCACGATGTAAAACCGCTTTTTCATGAGCTTCCATTTTTTCCATTGTTCCAATTGGCTCGTCCAATTCATTAACCAATATTACTCTTTCTTCTACCATAGATTATTTATTGCCAGTCAAAAATACAAAAAAAGAAATGGTAATTCACTAGAAATGAAAATTGCAGATTCTTTTTTAACGACTGTTGAAGTTTGTCTATACAAAAAACTGCAAATTAATTTAGAATCAAATTTGCAGTTTTAAAATTCTAGATTTTATAATTACTATAAAATATAATCTGTATTTATGAAATTCGACTCCTTACTGTTTAATAATTGTTGTAAAATTTCATTGTTGTATTCGTTGTCTTTCGAAGCTACAAATGTTCGGATTGAGAAGGAACGAAGTGCATCATGAATACTTAATGTTCCCACAGCAGAATCTTTTCTTCCTGTAAATGGGTAAACATCTGGTCCTCTTTGGCACGAGCTATTTAAATTCACACGGGTTACTAAATTTACTAAAGTATCAATCAGAGGTGCAATCGTTTTGATGTCTTTTCCAAACAAACTCACTTGTTGACC
The DNA here is from genome assembly GCA_947488545.1 of Bacteroidota bacterium. Taxonomy (GTDB): domain Bacteria; phylum Bacteroidota; class Bacteroidia; order Flavobacteriales; family Flavobacteriaceae; genus Flavobacterium. The sequence goes on along the minus strand of CANKZE010000034.1, from coordinate 8,437 downwards.
ATAATTAGACTCCGCCATATCGTTTAGCGGTTCTTGAATGTCTTTAAAGGAAATTATAGGAACTACCGGTCCAAATTGTTCTTCATGATAAACCCTCATTTGTTTGTTTATTGGATACAGAATTGCTGGAAAAATATAATTTTCAGAATGTTGTCCTCCTTTAGCATTGATGACTTTTGCACCTTTGCTTGAGGCATCATCAATCAATTCTTGAATGTATGCAGGTTTTTCTTTTTCAGGTAATGGAGTTAAAAAAACCGATTTATCCCATGGATTTCCAAAATTTAAAGCATCCACTTTCTCTGCAAATCTTCGATTGAATTCGTCAACAATAGATTCATGGATATATAATATTTTCAATGCAGTACAACGTTGTCCATTGAAAGACAAACTTCCCGAAACACATTCTTGAATTGCCAAATCCAAATCGGCATCAGCCAAAACAATCGCTGGATTTTTAGCTTCAAGACCTAAAATAAGTCGTAATCTGTTTTTATTTGGATGCTGGTCTTGTAATGCTATTGCCGATTTACTATTCCCAATTAAAGCTAAGATGGAAATTTTTCCCGATTGCATAATTGGAGAAGCAACTTCTCGTCCACGACCGTAAACAATATTGATTACCCCTTTTGGAAAGCTACTTTTGAAGGCTTCTAACAAAGGTGAAATCAATAAAACTCCCAACTTTGCAGGTTTAAAAATTACTGTATTTCCCATTATAATCGCGGGAATAAGTAATGTAAAAGTTTCATTTAAAGGATAGTTATAAGGCCCTAGACACAAAACAACCCCAAGAGGACCTCGGCGAACCATTGCATTAATCCCTTGGCTTTTGGTAAAACGCGCGCAATTTCTATCTAATTTTTTATAATCTTCTATAGTATCAAGAATATATTCTACTGTTCGATCAAATTCTTTTTCGGAATCTGGAAGCGATTTTCCAATTTCCCACATCAAATATTTAACTACTTCGCTTCGTGTTAATTTCATTTGACGGACAAAATTCTCCATACATTTTATTCGATCCACTACTTTCATTGTTGGCCAATTTCCCTGTCCATTGTCGAATGCATTAACTGCTGCATCGACCGCTTCTTGAGCTTCTTGATTTCCCATGGTTGGGATAGTTCCCAAAAAAGTAGGTTCGTAATTTTCAGTAGATGAAATAGTAGAATAAACATTGGTGGTTGGCCCCTTCCATTCCTTTAATTCTCCATTTACTAGATAGGTGTTTTGCAATAAGGGCGAGGTAATCTTAAATTCTTGAGGTATAAAATTCATAAGATTTTTTTTGTAAATTTAAGAATAATTATAATTTTAAGTTACTAATTATAAATAAATTAAGTAAAAACTTATCGAATTATCATTATCATAATTATATTAAAATAAGTACATAAAAAATGTATTATTAAAAGTAAAATGAAGTTTTTAGAGAAAATAATTTGAAATAAAACGTTTTCGATTTAAGTCATTATTCTTATTAATTGAGCGCTTCAAATACCTTAATTGCACATTTTTCACCATCAATGGCAGCAGAAATAATTCCGCCCGCATATCCAGCCCCTTCACCACATGGATAAAGTCCTTTAATTTGAAAGTGTTCAAGTGATATTGCATCTCGAGGAATTCTAACCGGCGACGATGTTCTAGATTCTGGAGCGTGCAAAATAGCTTCATTGGTTAAATATCCTTTCATCGATTTTCCAAATTCCGAAAAGCCTTCTCTTAATATTTGAGATAAAAATCCGGGAAAAACTTGCCCCATTTCAACAGAAGTTGTTCCCGGAACGTAAGATGTTTTTGGAATTTCAGAGGAAACACTATTTTTAGTAAAATCGACCATTCTTTGAGCTGGAACTTTTTGTGTTTCTCCAGCTAAATGCCACGCTTTTTGTTCGATACTTTTTTGAAATTCTAAGCCTGCTAACGCACCAAATTTAGAATAGGGTGCAAAATCTTCTAATTTTAATTCGATAACAATCCCCGAATTTGCTGTAGCTTGATCTCTTTTTGAGGGAGACCAACCATTAGTCACCACTTCCCCGGGGCTTGTAGCACATGGAGCAATTACGCCACCGGGACACATACAAAAGGAGTACATTCCCCTGCCTCCCACTTGTTTCACAATAGAATAGGGAGCCGGTGGTAAAAGTTCGCCACGATAATCACAACTGTATTGAATACTGTCAATTAGACTTTGCGGGTGTTCAGCTCTTACGCCTAAGGCAAATGGTTTCGCCTCTATAAATATATTTTTTTGGTCTAATAGTTCGAAAATATCCCTTGCAGAATGTCCGGTTGCCAAAATGATTTTATTGGAAAGAATGGTGTCACCAACTTGAGTTACAATTCCTTGAACTTCATTGTTTTTTATGATAATATCGGTGAGTCGAGTTTCAAAAAGCACCTTTCCTCCCATTTCAATTATTTTCTCTCGAATGTCTTGAATGATTTTGGGTAATTTATTTGTCCCAATATGCGGATGCGCTTCTATTAATATATCATCCGAAGCTCCAAAACCAACTAATAATTCTAATATGCGAGTAACATCTCCTCTTTTTTTAGAGCGAGTATATAATTTTCCGTCAGAATAGGTTCCTGCTCCTCCTTCACCAAAACAGTAATTGCTATCTTCATTTACAATATGTTCTAAATTGATGGCTTTTAGATCACGACGACGACCACGAACGTCTTTACCGCGTTCAATAACTATTGGCTTTAAGCCCAATTCTATTAATTGCAATGCCGCAAATAGTCCCGCTGGACCTGCTCCGACAACTATAACTTCGGGAGAATTAGATACATTTTTGTAGTCTGGTAATTGGATCTTTTCTTCAATAAATTCGTCTTCTTGAAAATAGATTGCAACTTTTAGATTAATTTTAATTGCCTTTTGACGAGCATCAATAGAACGCTTCAAAATAGAAATGTGTTTAATATCAGTTACAGAAACACGAATTAATTTCGCAACTTGTTCTTTAATAAGCTGATCATTAACTGCAATTTCTGGGGCTACTTGAAGCAGAAGTTCTTGAGACATTATTTATTTTATTAATCTATTTGCAAAAGTAGTAATTTGGTGTGGATTAATAACGAGTTGTAGATGAAGAGATAATAAGATGATAGACTGAAAGATAATAGACGAAGAGAGGAAAGATGAAGAGAGGAAAGACAAATAGATAACAGACAAATAGATAATAGACGAAGAGATAATATATTTTAAAATTCTTAGATAAAAGCTTTGTGCCTTTTGTGGTAAAAAACATACCTTTGTTACAATAAAAAAATCATGTCTAGACAAATAAAACTTATATGGGATTTTAGAGGTGCGACAGCTGAAAAAACAGCTGAGCATCATGTGATTCACCTAAAACAATATATAGAATCCGAAAAGTTAGACTTGGATATTACCGGTTTTTCAATAGTCAATGAATTCCATTCTATTGCTTTTATGGTAGTCAATGAAAGTGAAATGATCGCTGTTCGTGACCGATTAAAACCACACCGAGGCGAAGTTTATTGAACTCGACTTAATTGGCAACCTCACTAATGAATTTAATTCTCATTAATCGCAATTCATTGATATCGTATTCTCCGTCAAATTCTTTCAAAGCTTCTTCGATACTATCTGATTCAGATTCCATAAAATACTCATGAATTTCTTCTTGTTGGTCGTCATCCAATATTTCATCTATCCAATATTTAATATTCAACTTAGTTCCTGAATAGACGATTTGTTCCATTTCTTTGATTAAAGTCTCCATATTCAAGCCTTTTCCACTTGCAATATCATCAAGATTTAATTTTCTATCAATGTTTTGAATAATGTAAAGCTTGTTCAATGAATTGGCTCCCGTTGATTTTACCACTAAATCATCAGGTCTTAAAATATCATTTTCTTCTACGTAATTTTTTATTACATCAACGAATTCTTTACCGTATTTTTTAGCTTTTCCTTCACCAACTCCATGAATGTTACTCATTTCATCCATAGAAATAGGATATTTTAGCGACATGTCTTCCAATGAAGGGTCTTGAAAAACAACAAATGGAGGAACTCCTAATTTTTTCGCCACTTTTTTACGTAAATCTCTCAATATTACCATTAAAGTTTCATCGGCAACACCAGAAGATTTGGCTGCAGTTACAATTGCTTCGTCCTCAGTTTCATTGTATTCGTGGTCTTCGGACATCATAAAAGATTCTGGATTTTTGATAAAATCTAACCCTTTCTCAGTAATTTTTATTATACCGTAGGTTTCAATATCTTTCGACAACAAACCATCAACAAGTACTTGACGTAGTAAAGCCATCCAATAACGCTCTTCGAAATCAGATCCGCATCCAAAGAACGGCTGCGTATCAGTTTTATGTGCTTTAATCATGGCATTTACTTTACCGGTTAAAGCGAACACAATTTCTTTAGATTTATATAAATGCTTAGTATCTCGAACCATTTCAAGTAATTTAACCACTTGATCTTTAGCTTCAATTTTGTTTTTTGGATTTCGAATATTATCGTCCATATCGCCACCTTCGCCTGTTTCGGTATCGAATTCTTCACCAAAATAATGCAATAAGAATTTTCTACGTGACATAGAAGTTTCGGCATAAGCCACCACTTCTTGTAGTAAAGCAAATCCTATTTCTTGTTCAGCAACTGGTTTTCCTGATAGAAATTTTTCTAATTTTTCAACATCTTTATAAGAATAGTAAGCCAAACAATGCCCTTCGCCTCCATCACGTCCACCACGACCGGTTTCTTGATAATAGCTTTCAAGTGATTTTGGTATGTCATGATGAATTACAAATCGAACGTCTGGTTTATCAATTCCCATTCCAAATGCAATTGTTGCCACAACTACTTCCACATCTTCCATAAGGAACATGTCTTGGTGTTTGGCTCTGGTTTTTGCATCTAAACCAGCATGATAAGGAACGGCACTAATTCCATTAACTTGTAAAACTTGAGCAATTGATTCTACTTTTTTTCTGCTTAGGCAATAAATTATTCCTGATTTCCCTTTATTTTGTTTTATAAATCGGATAATATCAGATTCAATATTTTTAGTCTTTGTACGAACTTCGTAAAATAAATTTGGACGATTGAACGAAGCCTTGAAAGTATTGGCATCAGCCATTTCAAGATTTTTAAGAATATCCTCTTGAACTTTTGGTGTTGCTGTTGCGGTTAAACCAATAACAGGAGCATTACCTAGTAACTTAATACTATTTTTCAAATTTCGATATTCAGGTCGGAAATCGTGTCCCCATTCTGAAATGCAATGCGCTTCGTCAATAGCTACAAATGAAATATTAATATTTTTAAGAAACTTAATATATTCGTCTTTCGCCAAAGATTCGGGAGCTACATAAAGTAATTTAGTTAATCCTGAGGTAATATCTTTTTTAACCTGATTTATTTCTGTTTTATTTAAAGAAGAATTCAAAACGTGAGCGATACCATTTTCTGAAGATAAACTTCGAATGGCGTCCACTTGGTTTTTCATCAAAGCAATTAAAGGAGAGACAATAATTGCAGTTCCTTCCTTCATTAAAGCGGGTAATTGATAGCAAAGGGATTTACCTCCACCAGTAGGCATAATAACAAATGTATTTTTACCAGCTATTAGGCTTCTAATGACTTGTTCTTGTAAACCTTTAAATTGGTTGAAGCCAAAATATTTTTTTAATTCCTTATGAATGTCAATTTCGTTAGATTTCATTCTTAGTTAATAGTATTTTACATAAATTTGTGGTTCATAAAGATACGAATATCTTTAATAAATACAAACTTTATAAAAATCTGTTTTGAAAACAAACAAAAATATTTTAGAGATTGCTAAAAAAACAATCGAATCTGAAAGCAAATCTATAGCGAAACTTGCTGATTTACTAACAGATGACTTTTTAAAAGCGGTAGAAATTATTTATAATTCTAAAGGTAGATTGGTAGTTACGGGCATTGGGAAAAGTGCAATTATTGCTCAAAAAATTGTTGCATCGATGAATTCTACGGGTACACCATCACTTTTTTTACATGCATCTGAGGCAATTCATGGCGATTTAGGAATGGTTCAACCCGATGATATTGTGATTTGTATTTCAAAAAGTGGTAATAGTCCCGAAATAAAAGTTCTAGTTCCTATTTTGAAACATTTTGGGAATTCTTTAATTGCAATTACAGGAAACACTACTTCATTTTTAGCAAAGGGCGCCGATTTTATTCTTGACACAACCGTAGAAAGTGAATCTTGTCCAAATAATTTAGCTCCTACAAATAGTACCACAGCCCAATTAGTTATGGGCGATGCTCTGGCAGTTTGTTTAATGGAATTGAGAGAATTTAAAGCTCAAGATTTTGCAAAATACCATCCTGGTGGTGCTTTAGGGAAAAAATTATTACTTCGTGTAGGTGATATGCTTGATCAAAGTCACAAACCTGAGGTTACTCCAGATACGAATATCAAAAAGGTGATTTTTGAGATTTCAGAAAAGCGACTAGGTGTTACTGCAGTAATTGAAAATAATAAAGTAATTGGAATAATTACCGATGGTGATATTCGAAGAATGCTTAATAATAATGATACCTTTGCGCACCTAACTGCAAAAGATATTATGACTAAAAATCCAAAAACCATTCAATTATTATCAATGGTAACGGATGCCTTAAATATTTTGGAAGATTTCTCAATTACCCAATTGATTGTTACCGAACAAGAGGAGTATAAAGGGGTTTTACATTTGCATGACATACTAAAAGAGGGAATTGTATAATGGCGAAGAAAGCATTGAATGAAATGTCGTTTTTAGATCATCTTGAGGAATTAAGATGGTTGTTGGTTAGAAGTACTTCTGTGGTAATTATTATGGCAATAGTTACTTACTTTTTTAGTGATTATATTTTTGATAATATTATTTTCGCCCCAACCAGCACTGATTTTTTTACCTATACCTATTTTTGTCAATTGTCGAACCAATTAGGTTTTGCAGACAGTATTTGCATTACTGAGTTGCCATTTATTATTCAGAATACGGATATGGAAGGGCAAGTGAACATGTTTATTTGGACCTGTTTAACAGCAGGATTTATATTGGCTTTTCCTTATATTTTATGGGAATTTTGGAAGTTCATTAGTCCCGCTTTATATGAAAAAGAAAGGAAAAATGTTCGTGTATTTATATTTGTTGCTTCCTTATTGTTTTTTATGGGAGTGATTTTCGGCTATTATGTAATAATTCCAATGTCAATTAACTTTTGCGCAACTTTTTCTGTTAGTGCAATGGTACAAAATCAATTTACAATTGACTCTTATATTGGCATGATGAAAACTTCTGTAATTGCGAGTGGGTTGTTTTTTGAATTACCTATTATCATTTATTTCTTAACCAAATTAGGCTTGGTAACCCCAACATTTCTAAGAAAATATAGAAAATACTCAGTTGTAATTGTATTATTAATTGCAGCTATAGTTACGCCTCCGGATGTTGTAAGTCAAATTATTGTTGCAATACCAATGTTATTAATCTATGAGGCAAGTATCTTTATATCGGTATTTGTACATAAAAATAAACTAAAAGAAAATGGCTGATATCCTTTCTGAATTCAACGATTATAGATCAAAAATGAACGAAAAGTTATTGGCAGACAATAACAAAATCGTAAAAAGAATTTTTAATTTAGATACCAATGCTTACGCTGAAGGTGCTTTAGATGTAAAAACCAAAGAACTCTTAGGATTGGTTGCTTCTACCGTTTTAAGATGTGATGATTGTGTAAAATACCATCTTGAAACCAGTTATAAATTGGGTGTAACCAAAGAAGAAATGATGGAGGCAATGGGAATTGCTACGTTAGTTGGTGGTACAATTGTAATTCCACATTTGCGAAGAGCCTATGAATTTTGGGAAGCATTAGAAGACCAAAAGAAGTAACCTAAACTAAATAAATGTTAATGTGATGAATCGGTAATTTTGTAATTCGTTAATTTGTGATTGTAAAAATGAGACTCTCAAATAACCAAAAAATATGATATTAAGAGCGGATAATTTAGTAAAAACATACAAAGGTAGAAGTGTAGTAAAAGGCATTTCAGTTGAAGTAAACCAAGGAGAAATTGTTGGTCTTTTAGGTCCAAATGGTGCAGGAAAAACTACTTCTTTTTATATGATTGTTGGTTTAGTTAAACCAAATTCTGGAAATATCTATCTTGACGATATGAATATTACTGATTTTCCAATGTATAAAAGAGCACAGCAAGGAATTGGATATTTGGCACAGGAAGCTTCGATTTTTAGAAAGCTGAGTGTTGAGGATAATATATTGAGTGTTTTGCAATTAACTAACTACACCAAGGCGGAACAAGAGGCAAAAATGGAGAGTCTAATTGAAGAATTTAGCCTTAACCACATTAGAACCAATCGTGGTGATTTGCTT
>CANKZE010000033.1 GCA_947488545.1 Bacteroidota bacterium | reverse complement strand
TAAAAGAATTACTAGAAGCAGGTGTTCACTTTGGACACATGACTAGAAAATGGGATCCAAATATGGCTCCATACATTTATATGGAACGTAATGGAATTCACATTATCAATCTATATAAAACTGCAGCAAAAATTGAAGAAGCAAATGACGCTTTGAAAAAAATCGCTGCTTCAGGTAGAAAAATATTATTTGTTGCTACCAAAAAACAAGCAAAAGATATCGTTGCTGATAAAGCAAAAAATGTAAACATGCCGTACATCACTGAAAGATGGCCAGGTGGAATGTTGACTAATTTCGTTACTATTCGTAAAGCTGTTAAAAAAATGGCTACTATCGATAAAATGAAAAAAGACGGAACATTCATGACTCTTTCTAAAAAAGAGCGTTTACAAGTTGATCGTCTTCGTGCAAAATTAGAGAAAAACTTAGGTTCAATTTCTGATATGTCTAGACTTCCTGCTGCATTATTTGTAGTAGATATTAAAGCAGAACACATCGCAATTAAAGAAGCTCATAAATTAAACATTCCAGTTTTTGCAATGGTAGATACAAACTCAGACCCAAGAGAGGTTGATTATGTAATCCCTGCAAATGATGATGCTTCAAAATCAATTGAGAAAATTCTAACTTTAGTAACTGCAGCAATCACAGACGGATTGGCTAACAGAACTTCTGATAAAGAAGGAGATGCTGAAGCTCCAGTTGCTGAAGAAGCAGTTGAAGCTGTTGAAGTAGCTGCTGAAGTTGAAGTAGTAGCAGAAGTAACTGAAGAAGTAGTTGCAGAAGAAGCAGCTCCAGCGGAAGAAACTCCAGCAACTGAAGAATAATAAAAATAAATTTAAAGATTGAAAGATTTAAAGATAACTTAAAGTGTTGATTTCAAATTAACTCTAATTTTATCCTTTAAATTTTTCGATCTTTTAATCTTTAAATTAAATAATTATGGCAACAATTACTGCTGCAGACGTAAATAAATTAAGAACAATCACAGGTGCAGGAATGATGGACTGCAAAAAAGCATTAGTAGAAACTGATGGAGATTTTGATTTAGCAATTGAAAACCTACGTAAAAAAGGTCAAAAAGTTGCTGCAAACAGATCTGACAGAGAATCTACTGAAGGAGCTGCAATTGCAGTTGTAAATGCTGACAAAACTGTTGGTGTTGTAATCACATTAAACTGTGAAACTGATTTCGTAGGAATGAACGAAAGCTTCGTGAAAATGGCTTTTGATATGGCTAATTTGGCTTTGAATTTCGATTCAAAAGAAGAATTTTTAGCTGCTGATTTCAATGGAATTACTGTTGCTGAAAAATTAATTGAGCAAACAGGAGTTATCGGAGAAAAATTAGAAATCAGAACTTTTGAGAAATTAGAAGGTGCCTTCATCGGATCATACATCCACTCTGGAAACAAAATCGCTACAATTGTAGCTTTATCAGCTAATATTGATGGTGCTGAAGAAGCGGCTAGAAATGTAGCAATGCAAGCGGCAGCTATGTCTCCAATTGCTTTAAATGAAGAAGGTGTTGATTCTGAAATCATCGCTAAAGAAATCGAAATTGCAAAAGATTTATTGCGTCAAGAAGGAAAACCTGAAGCGATGTTAGAAAATATTGCAAAAGGTAAATTAGCTCGTTTCTTTAAAGACAATACTTTAGTAAACCAAGATTATATTAAAGATAGCAAAATGAGCGTTGGTGCTTATGTTCAATCTTTAGATAAAAACTTAACTGTTACTGGTTTCAAAAGAGCTTCTTTAGGTTAAAACTATTTAAGATTTTTGAATTTAGATTTAAGAATTCTAATTCCTTATAAATTCCATTTCAAAACAATTTGAAATGGAATTTTTTTATATTTGAAATAGTAAAAAACAAATACAATGCAAGAAAAAAATAGATGCAGGTGGTGCGTAGGTATTGAAATATATGAAAAATACCACGATGAGGAATGGGGAGTTCCTGTTTATGACGACCAAAAACTATTTGAGTTTCTAATATTGGAAACATTCCAAGCAGGTTTGAGTTGGATTACAATCTTAAAAAAGAGAGAGAATTTCCGCTTGGCATTTGACTACTTTGATTATTTAAAAGTAGCTGATTATTCTGAAGTAAAAATTCAAGAATTAATGCAAAATGCAGGAATTATTAGAAACCAATTGAAGATTCGCGCGGCGGTAACTAATGCCAATTCATTTATAAAAATACAAGAAGAATTCGGGAGTTTTAGTAATTACATTTGGGCTTTCACCGATAACAAACCCATTGTGAACAAACCAAGCAGTTTAAAAGAAGTTCCTGCAACATCTGACATTTCTGACAAAATAAGTAAAGACTTAAAAAAAAGAGGATTTAAATTTGTTGGTTCAACTGTAGTTTATGCTCACATGCAAGCCACCGGAATGGTTGATGATCACGTAGCTGATTGCTGGAAAAGAAATTAAGATCCTGAATTTAATATCTCCATAAAAAGATCTCTATCAATTTCTCTACAACCAAGGCTATCCAAGTGGTCGTTATAAACTTGACAATCCAACAATTTATAATTTTCTTTTTCTAAATGCTTTGCCAAATTGATAAATGCAACTTTGGAGGCATTACTTACCTTTGAAAACATACTTTCTCCGCAAAAAACAGTTCCTAAATCTATTCCATATAAACCGCCAACTAATTCGTTATCCTTCCAAACCTCAACAGATTTAGCAATTCCCATTTCGTTAAGCTTGCAATACGCATCAATCATATCTTGGCTTATCCAAGTATCACCATATTGCCCTTCCCTTTTTACAGAACTACAACATGAAATTACCTCTTTGAAATTTTGGTTAAAAGTAACTTTGAAGATATTTCTATTCAATACATTTCTCATACTTTTAGAAACCACCAAATCTTCAAAAAACAAAACCATTCTTGATTTTGGTGCCCACCAAAGTATCGGCTCACCAGGATTAAACCATGGGAAAATTCCGCTTTTATAGGCTAATAATAATCTCTCCGAAGATAAATCACCACCCTCGGCAAGCACCCCTTGAAAAGAGGCTTGGGAGACAGGAGGAAAATATAATTCGGAAGAAATTTTATACATTTAGATCGGAAAATTGTTAGAATTTATTTGTATTAATTTAATATAAACAAAAATAGCAATATCTTTATCAAAAAAAATTTAAATGAGAAAATTAGTAATTCTACTATCACTATTATTTACTTCAACTGTAGTTTTATCTCAAATAAAAGACAGTATTTCTAACGATATTATGTACCAAAATTACACCAATAGAAATGGTGAAATTTACACCTATAAAAAACCTCGTTTTTTTGAAATGATTACCAACATTCCTAAAAATGTTTATAGTACGGTGAATGATTTTGGATACAAAGAAAACTTAATTGCACTTGGAGGAGCAACAGCTATGACGGTTGCAATAATTCCTGAAGACCAACATTTACTTGAACAATCTAGAATCCTTGGGGAACGAATAGGTCTTAAAGACTTTGCAAAATACCATCATTTTGGTCCTTTGGAAAATATACCATCCGACTTAACATCGACATTATATTTAATTGGGAATGGAACTACTCCGATATTGATGAGTATGGGATTTGCAACCTATGGTTTAATTAATAAAGATTATCGTGCCCTAAATACTTCTACCGGATTAGTTGAAAGTCTTTTGGTTTGCGGTGTTTTTAGTCAAACAATAAAAAGAATTTCTGGGAGACAAAGTCCAGCGCCAGCAATTACTGATGGAAATCCGGGAGGAGATTGGAATCCGTTTCCGAGCTTTAGTGCATATGGGAAAAACACCCCGAATTATGACGCAATGCCGTCGGGACATGTTATGACTGCAACAGCTGCTTTAAATGTAATATTGACTAATTATCCTGATAAAAAATGGATAAAACCTGTGGGTTACACTTTAATTGGTTTATTAGGATTTGAAATGGTTCAAGCCAATGTTCACTGGTATTCAGATTACCCAATAGCATTAGTTATGGGTTATATAATCGGTAAAAATGTTGCTAATAGTAAAATTAAAAAATCAAATTCAACTATTGATTCTCCAAAAAAATTCACCTTTAATGTTAACGCTTCCAGAAGTTTTGGGTACAACTTTATCGGGGCAAACATCACTTTTTAATTCCAAAAAATGAACGTTAAAATATATATTGTAATTGCCATACTTACTTCATTTATTGGGAATGCACAACAAAAAGAGGCAGTTTCATTATTGATAAAAGAAGATAAACTTTCTTATAAGCAATTTATTATACCAACCGTATTGATTTCTGGAGGATTGCTTATGAAAAATACCCAAATGAATTCTAATTTACAAAACGATTTTAGAAAAGTACTTGGTACTGATTTTCATAATAAAATCGACGACTTTCTTCAATATGAAGCTGTTTTACAAATTTATGGCGGGCGCTATTTAGGATTAAAGCCGAAAAATAATGCACTTCGTCAAACTATAAATATTGTAGTATCTAATGCTATAATGGGAGGTATTATAAAATCAATGAAACACACATTTAAAGAAGTTCGTCCTGATGCATCTGATGAATATAGCTTTCCATCTGGACACACAGCTACCGCTTTTACAAATGCTTCGATATTATTTTATGAATATAAAGATGCCAATATTTGGTATGCAAGTAGCGGCTATTTATTTGCAACAGCAACAGGATTTTTAAGAATTGCTAACAATAGACATTTTACTTCAGATGTTTTGGCCGGCGCTGGAATTGGAACAGCGGTAGGACTTGTAGTATCTTATTGGAGTCCGTTTAAATCGCTAACTTTTGGAAAAAATAAAACCCATGCCTTAATTTATCCTCAAATAGGAGCAAATTACGGGATAGGTTTATTAATTAAAAATTGATATTAATCAATTATAATATTAGAACGGCAAATCGTCGTGTTCTTCTTCTTTAAAATTTTCAGCTGGAGCAAATGTTTCAGCAGCTGGAATTGGAGCAGCTTGTGTAGGAGCAGCAGCGCCTAGTTTTTCTACTCTCCAACCTTGAATTGCATTGAAATATTTTGTTACTCCTTGAGGATCAACCCATTCGCGACCTCTCAAATTAATAGATACTTTTACAGCATCTCCAACCTGGTAATTATTTAATAAATCACATTTGTCTTGAACGAATTCAACTAAAATGTGTTGTGGATATTGCTCGTCAGTAGTAACCACTAATTCTCTTTTTAAGAAACTTCCGCTTCCTACATTTTTTGATTCCCCAAGCATTTTAATTTTCCCTGATACTTCCATTTTACTTCTTTTATTTTATTATGAATTATTTTGCTAATAGTACTTTCCAAGCGGAATCTACATCGTTTTGATCTAAATATTCCTTTGCTTTTTTAAATTGTTTTAATTGATCATCAGAACTCAAAACACCTTTAACAGCAAAATTCTGTTTTACAAATATATTAATTTCTTCGGTTGTAGGCAACGCTTCGATATTTCCTAATTTTCCCAAATCGTTTCCATCAAAAATAGCACTTTCCTTAACAAAATTTGGTATTTGATCCACACCTATTCCTAATGTTGTAATTGGTTTAGCGACTTCAAACAAACCTTGATTGGCTCTTGAATACCAGTTTCCTCCCATTCGTGAAACCAAATCAATTTTAAAAGGATCAATATTTCCATTTTCATCCAAAACAGATTCGCTAATGTGCATTTTTAATATTTCACAAATAACTAAATTACCAGCTCCTCCTTGAGTTCCCAAACTAATAATTTCATTTACTTTGCATTCAAACTGAACAGGTGATTGTGCCACACGATAAGGTTTTACCGTTTCAGAAGGAATTGCCGTAAATCCTGCTTTTACAAATTCATTTACCCCATCAGGATATTCAGAACTTGAAAGAGATGTTTGTTGAACTATATCAAAATTAACAACATTAATTACCACTTCGCGAGTCGCTTCAGCATTAACTAAAGTATGTTTTATTGTATTGTCGCGAACGCGTCTGGCAGGTGAAAATATCAATATTGGTGGATTCGCACTAAAAATATTAAAAAAACTAAACGGCGATAAATTTGGAACTCCATTTTTATCAATAGTACTAGCAAAAGCAATAGGCCGCGGACCTACAGCACTTTGCAAATAGCCCTGTAATTTAGCAGAAGAAACGTCTTTTGGATCAATACTTATCATAAAAATCAATTTAAACAAATATAATAAATTGGTTTCAAAAATGCAGCAATATTGATTCTAATATTGATAATGAAATTACAATTTGCTTTTCTGTTATCTTAATCATATTATTTTATTATATTTATCGTTATTATTACTTTCAAAAGTAACTTATGCAGTTTTCAAACAAACGAAATTTTACTCGGTGGTTTATTATATTTTCGTCCTTTATTTTCATAGTTTTCATACTTTGGAACACCTATTCTTTTTTTCAAATTTTTAAAAATGAAGAGCGTTTAAAGATGGAATATTGGTCGGAGGCGCAAAAAACTTTAATTACTTCAGATATAAATACCGAAGTAGCCTTGCCAAGCAGAATAATTGGAGATAATAAAACAATTCCAATTATTTTAACTGATGAAAAAGACAGTATAATCGGCCATAACAATATTGACGAAAAGTTAATGTCGATTCCTATTGAAGCGAAAGCATTCTTAAAAAAATTAAAAAAAGAAAACGAACCCATAAAATTTGAATATGTTCCTGGGAAATACCGAAATATCTACTACGGGAATTCAGATCGATTGAACAACCTCATCTATTTTCCAATCGCTTTTTTATTGATTATTTTACTCTTTGCCCTTCTGGTATATAATTTTTATAGAAGTACCAAAATGGCTACCGAAAACAAACTTTGGGCTGGAATGGCTAAGGAAACTGCGCATCAAATTGGAACTCCCCTTTCGTCATTAATTGGCTGGTTAGAAATATTAAAAGCAGAAAATGTTGCTGATTCTACAGTAGCAGAAATTGAAAAAGACATACAAAGGCTTCAAAATATTACAGATCGATTTTCAAAAATTGGTTCAGAACCTATTCTAGAAACCAAAGACATTATCTCAGAAACTGAAAATTCTTTTCAATATTTACAATCTAGATTTTCAAAACAAGTCGTTTTTTCATTTAAAGCTCCCGATTTCCCGGTTATGGTTTCATTAAATCCAATTCTATTCAGTTGGATCATTGAGAACATTGTAAAAAATGCAATTGATGCTATGAGAGGAAAAGGAAAACTAGCTGTTGCGATTACTGTAGAAGGTGAATTTGTAAAAATAAATGTAACCGATTCGGGAAAAGGAATCCCAAAGAAGCAATTCAAAAAAATCTTTGAACCTGGTTTTACAACTAAAAAAAGAGGTTGGGGATTGGGTCTTTCTTTAACGAAGAGAATTGTTGAAGAATATCATGACGGAAGAATAAAAGTGCTGAATTCAGAGGTTAATAAAGGAACTACTTTTCAAATTAGCTTTAGAAAAGCAAAATAATTTTATAGCTTTTTCTTGGTTTTTCTAGCTTTACTTTTATTGATGAGAGTGGCTTTTTCACCATTCCATTTATAATATTCTTCCTCATTTGACATGTTATAAAACTGATCTGATTCCTCAATTAATTCGGCATCTTCAATTTTTTTTACAATCATATCAGGCTTTCCTCCTTTTTCAGAAGGAAACACAAACTCTTCTGAATGGTAAAAAACATCGGCATCTGCTACATTCATTTTTTCGGGCAACATCAATAATTTGCTCCCATTCCATCCAAAATAATAATGAAATGTTGGAATTCCACATGCTTCACCACTGAATGAAATTCTATAAATATTCTGCAATTGAGATAACCCTAAATGGCCTATAGTTTTGTTTTGAAAATAGGAACTTTCAGACAAACATTTTTTTATTGAATTTTCATCCAATAACTGGTTTTCCTTATCTAAGATTTTTACTGTAATAAAAAAATTCTCATTGAAATATTCTTGAGATTTTATTTTTTCAATTTTATCAATTGTAGTTAAATAAGTAAGTGAGGCATTTTTGACGTAATTCAAAGCTAATAATCCCTTCCAAACGAATCCTATTTTGGTTTCTCCCGCTTGATTTTTATATTCTATATCAACCCAAGAAATATTAATTCCTTTCATTTTATGAAGTGATTCTGATGTGCTTTTAACCATTACTTCGGTTCCTAATTGAAGGGAATCCAATACAATCGATTTGATGTTTGGACTTTTGCGAACGTAACATGTAGGAAAACCAACAATTGCTTTCGTATTGTCTTGAAAATTCCAATAGTAGTTGTGGTTGTATTCGTCCTGAGAGTAGGAAAATGTTACAAACAACATTAATAAAACAATAAATAATTTTTTCATGTGTTTGTAGTTTAAAGGAACAATAGGATTATTTATAAATTTCCTCGGATTTTCAATGCCAAAGCAAGAAATTCTTCTTTGGAAAAAGTGACTTTCTTTTGGAAACGAATATCATCCATTTCATTCAGTGGAATCAAATGAACATGGGCGTGGGGAACTTCTAAACCGATAACACTCATACCAATTCGCTTACAGGGAACAGTTTTTTCCAACGCAATAGCTACTTTTTTTGAAAATTGCATTAAGCCTATATAAAGTTCCTCCTCAATATCAAAAATCTTGTCAATTTCTTTCTTTGGAATGCATAAAGTATGTCCTTCAGCATTTGGATTTACATCTAAAAATGCTAAAAAATTATCATCTTCAGCGATTTTATAACATGGAATTTCTCCGTTTACGATTTTTGAAAAAATACTTGCCATTATTGAATTTGGATTTGATTAATCTCTAGAAACTTCCAAAATTTCAAATTTCAAAACACCGTTTGGTACAGTAATTTCAGCAATTTCTCCTACAGATTTCCCTAATAAACCTTTACCAATTGGTGATGTTACAGAAATTTTTCCCGATTTTAAATCAGCTTCACTTTCCGCAACCAAAGTATATTTTAATTCCATAGAATTGGTTAAATTTTTGATTCTAACATTTGATAAAACCAAAACTTTTGAAACGTCCAATTGAGTTTCGTCAATTAATCGAGCGTTAGCATGTACCTCTTCCAATTTAGCAATTCTCATTTCTAACATTCCTTGGGCTTCTTTTGCTGCATCGTATTCGGCATTCTCTGACAAATCACCTTTATCTCTAGCATCAGCAATGTCTTGAGACGCTTTTGGCCTCATCACATTCTTCAAATAATCCAATTCTTCTCTTAATTTCTTTAATCCTTCAGCGGTATAATAAGATACTTCACTCATAATTTAATCGTTTATATAAAATAGAAAAAATCCCATCGGGACGGGATTTCTTTTTACAAAGATAGTTGTTATTTTTTTTATTCAAATAAATATATGAAAATCATATATAATTCAAAGTTAAATAATTTAAATTTGTTACCACTATTCTTTTAATAAAATTTCATTATGAGAAAATACCTTTTTATTCTTTTGATATTTATTCTATGCAATTGCAGCAATGATCAATTTAATAATAGCAACCCTTATATTCCAAATTATAGTTTTTCTATTGATATAAATACTGACTTGCCTTCCTACAATAATCTGAAATTTGTAAGTAACGGAATGTATATTCCTAATGCTGGTGCACGTGGAATTATTGTTTTTAACACAACGGGGACCGCCTATGTAGCCTACGATGCAGCATGTCCAAACCAAGCGTTAAGCGCGTGTTCGACTATGGTTGTCAACGGAATAAATGCAAAATGCAATTGCGATAATGCATTATACAATCTATTTACAGGACAAAGTCCAGGTAAAGAATATCCTATGAAGCCTTATCGTGTAGAAACAATAGGCGCAATTATTCGAGTATATAATTAAAATTTCAACGAAATTCCAGCTAAGAAATTTATTCCTGCTTGAGGATAATATCCAGCTCCGTCCAACGTAATTGTATTTCCTGGATTGGTCCAAGTGTCATCATAAGTGAAATAATAACCGTTTGAAATGTATTTAGTATTCAAAAAATTATTCACTAAAACAGAAAACAACACCGATTTAAAAACATTTTTTGGTTGGATTTCATAGGAAATATTTAAGTCGTTTACGAAATAACTCGGCAATTCAGAATTTACTGAATCAATATTCCCCATAAATTGTTTGCCAACAAACTTAGACAAAACACTAAATTGTAGGTTTTCGCTTGGCGCAAATGTTACACAGTTTCCTGCAACAATATTTGGAGAAAAAGCAATATTTGTGTTTCCTAAACTCACAAGATTTCCGTCTTTTTGAAAATAATAATCTTTATTTTTATTTTGACTTAAAGCAATATTTGGTCTAAGTAACCATTTATTTGAAATGAAAATACTTGCATCTACTTCCAGTCCTAAACGATAACTATCCCCAACATTTTCTCTTAATGGAGCTCCCACATCGCTTAGAGCACCTGTTAATACCAACTGGTTTTTATAATTCATATAATATGCTGTAACATTAAGCTTTGACTTTTCTGTTGCCAATCTCCATCCTAATTCAAAATCATTCAATTGTTCTGGTTTAGGATCTCCGCTAGTATAGTCATCACGATTTGGTTCTCTATTTGCTCGGGCAAAAGAAAAATAAATCGTGTTTTTAGAATTTAAATCGTAGTTTAATCCTGCCTTTGGATTGAAAAAATTAAAATTATCATACACAATCCCTGTTTCTAAACTATTTGCTTTGTAATGAACGTTTCTAATTTGCAAATCTCCATAAAGACTGAATTTTTCTGACAATTGGAAGTTCGCTTTCGCAAATAAATTCCCGTCTGTTTTGGTAGCAAAATCATCATAATAACGATCTCCTAATTCACTTTGAGATGCAAAACGCGCCCAAATAACATTTCCAAAATGACCTCCTTCATATTTATTATAAGCTCCTCCAATAACTAAATTTAACTTCTCATCTTTATAATTTGAGGAAAAAGTAGTTCCATAAAAATCATTATCCAGCCATTTTTGGCGAATTAAATCGGTTGAAACTTCTGTTCCAACAGGTAACAATCCATAATCTGCGAAAGCAGCATCTTCAATATAATTTTCAAAATATCCTTTTCCTTTGGTATAATGAAATGCCAAATTGGTATTCCATTTATCTGAAATTTTTTCGTTCCAATGCAATTGATAATGATCTTGCTGGTAGTTATCGGTTTCATTATCGTAATAACGAATATTTCCAAACTCATCGGTATACATTCCGGCAGAGTTAAATGTTCTGTCGCTTTCCAAAGTAGCCGCATCAATTCCATTCCAAGATTGATAGGTTTTTTCTTTTCCCCCAAATACCAGCGCTTTTATCAAGCTTGTTTTTCCAACATAGGTTCCTTGTAAAAAGTATGATTTTAAATCAGAACTTGCTCGATCTATGTATCCATCGGATTTTAAAACTGACATACGACCTGCAATTTCAAAACCTTGTGCCGAATTTGTTCCGGAATTCATTAATCCGGTGCTAAATTTTACGGTGCTTTTTCTAGAATTAAAACTCCCGCCAGAATTTGAAATTTCACCGCTACTCGTTTTTGAATAATTATCAGTAAGCATATTTAAACTTGCTCCAAAAGCTCCTGATCCATTTGTTGAAGAACCAACGCCGCGTTGCAATTGAACACTTTCTAACGATGAAGCGAAATCGGGCATGTTCACCCAAAAAGTTCCTTGGCTTTCTGAATCGTTATAGGGAATTCCATTTATAGTAATATTTACTCGGGAAGCATCGCTACCTCGAACACGAATTCCAGTATAACCAATCCCGTTTCCAGCATCAGAAGTAGTTACTACAGACGGTAAATAATTCATCAAAATGGGAATATCCTGCCCTAAATTTCGAGTTTTAAATTCTTTTTTATTCAAATTTGTAAATGTAACTGGTGTCTTTGAATCTATTCGAATTGCCGAAATTAAAACAGCGTCAAGCTCGTTGATTTTTGTAGAATCTTTTGACTTTTCTTGTGAAAAAGCACCAAAAGAGAAAAGAAATAAGAAAATAGTTAATAGACGAAGAGAAGATAGATAAATAAATCGTCTGCAATTTGGTTGTAATTTGAAAATAATTTTCATTCGTAAAATAGTTACGAATAACAAGGGGTAAATTATTCAATTGATAATTTATTGTTCATTGAAAATAAAGTATTTAACTCTAGTTTCATTATTTCCCTTGGCAGCATTACCTGCCCAGGTTCTTTGGGTATAATCTCAGCCAATATTCCGTTAAGGAAACTAGCACCCCTTTGAGACAGTACAAAAGTAGTTTATAAATTTTGAATTACGAAAAATGAATTACGAAAAATTTAATATTCGGGTTTCTTCCGATTCTTTTTTGTTTCTGACAAATTCTTTTTATCCTTTAATCTTTTTCTGATAACTGATTTAGGGATTTTAGTCGCTTTACGAATTTTTGGAATGTACAATCCTTGCTCAATAATTGCGAGAAACCTTTTGATTACAATTTCTTTATTTTTGAGTTGGCTTCTATCTTCGTCACAATTCAAAATCAGAATTTGATCGTTGGTGAGTCGGGATGATAAATTTGTTTCTAACAGCAATTTTTCTTCATTTGAAAATGCATTAGAATTTTTTACATCAAATGAAAGTACCACTTTTGAAGACACTTTATTTACATTTTGTCCACCTGCGCCGCTACTTCGGACTGCTTTAAATTGCAATTCGGAAATCAATTTTTCTTTTTCCATTGATGAATTTAATGATTTTGGTGTGCCGGTTTCAATAAATCGTTGACAGTTTTCACTGGGTTAAATGTGATTAACGGAACCTCAACAAAAATAGTAATCCAATTGGCCATTGCTCCATTCCATAAACCGGGCAATTCATAGGCTTTAATTGGTTTTCCGAATTTAGTTTTTTCTACAATAAAACCACTATTGTGATCGATGAAATTTCTAAAGTCAAACTTTGAACCATTGAAATCTTTAAGTCCGCAAACCAAATCCACCGGGTTAAAATGACTTGCATTACTGGCAATTAAAGTCTGTTTTTCATTGCTGAAATCAATTTGCGCCGATTCAACAATTTGTAAAGTGGTATTTCCATTGGCATCGGTTACCCAAAATGGTCCTCCACCTGGTTCACCTTCATTTTTTACCATTCCACAAACCCGAATTGGGCGGTTCAAAATTTCTTTTAAATAGCTAATTTTATTTTCTAATGTATATTTTGAAAAATCAGGATTTACTTTATAATTCAACTGGTTTTCAATAAAATTAAACAATTCTGAAGTTTCATTTTCAACAATCGAATCTATTTTTGATAAATATGAATTTACTTTTCCTTGCAATTCAATTAAAAGTCCGGCCAAACCTTTTTTGTAAAAAGCGATAGTTTCGGCTTCATTTTGAATCACATTGTCGATGTTTTTTATGTAAACAATATCGGCATCCAATGAATTTAAATTTTCAATTAATGCTCCATGTCCGCCCGGTCTAAAAACCAATTCTCCATTTTCATTTCTGAATGGTTTGTTTTGAGAATCTACGGCAAGGCTATCTGTATGTTTTTTTTGATGTGAAAAAACGATATTTATTGTAGTGCCTGAAGTTTCTTCAATATTACTTTTCACGTTCATTAAAGTACTTTCAAATTGGGATTTATGAGTTTCTGAAACGGTGAAATGCAAATTTGAAACCCCATTTGCGGAAGCATACAAAACACTTTCTTTTAAATGTTCCTCTATCGGAGTTACAATTTGATTCTGGTATTGATGAAAAGGTAAAACTCCTTTTGGTTTGTTAGAAAAATTAAAGTGATTTTCATCCAACATCAATTTTACAAAATAATAATTTTGTTGGTCTTTGTTCCAAGATTTAAAATCGGGGAAATCTTCTAAAAGCTTATTTTCAATGGCTTTATAGAAAGGGAATTTTTCTAGTCCAGCTAAGAAAATGGTTAGTTCAATTGCGTTGTTCCGATTGATATAAGCATTTATAGTTTCTTTTTCTAAATCAAATTCATTTAGAAATTCGTTTAAAAACTTGAACATTCTGCTTGCCGCACCCGATGCAGGAATAAACTTCTTAAGCTTAAAATTGTCTTTTTTAGAATCA
Source organism: Bacteroidota bacterium (assembly GCA_947488545.1). Lineage (GTDB taxonomy): Bacteria > Bacteroidota > Bacteroidia > Flavobacteriales > Flavobacteriaceae > Flavobacterium. The sequence goes on along the minus strand of CANKZE010000033.1, from coordinate 6,181 downwards.
AATAGTGAGGAATAGCTTTGAAATTCTTCATCGGCTAACTTTAAAATTCCGTCATTTATAATTGCGGGACGATTTAGATTTGCTTTTGAAATTCCGTTTTTATAAATTGAAAGTTGTTTTTCAATTTTAGTAATTGGAACTTCCGAATCTAAAATCTGAAGGAAATCGTGTGAAGAAAATCCGAGTTTTTTTGCTTTGGATAAACCTTCAATTATTGCAATTGCTTTTTGAAATCGGGTTTCTGGATTTCCTGATAGCACAATAAATGGTTTATTATTTTCAATTAGTGCCTGTTTGAATTTTTCTAAAGTAATTTCTCTGTCATTTGGAGAATCACGCAAATCGTCTTTCTCCCAAGGCACATCAATATCGGTTAGAAAAAACAAATCGTACTTGTGTTTTCGGGCGGCTTTATCTAATTTAGAATCACAATAACCATAATAAATTTCCGAAAAAACTTTGGTTGTCATTAAGCATGTATCTACAAAAAGGTAATTATTGGCTTTTTGTAAGGCACTATTTTCAAGCTTGATTTGTCCGATGGCGATTGGCAATAAATCATCAGGAGTACAAATTTCCTTTTTAGAATCCCATTTTTGTTGCAAATAATCACGCGCAAATTCCGGAGCCCATTCCGTATTGAAATGAACAGCTAACTGATTGGACAAGGTAGTTTTCCCTGTGCTTTCAGGCCCGTAAATGGCAATTTTAATTATGTCGTTTCCAGGGAGCTGGAGTTGTTTAAGGTTTTCTTCCATTCTAAATAGCCGTATATGGCGATGATTGTAAATATAATATATTGAATGCTTGTAAAGGTATATCCCTTAAAAAAATACATTGGAACGGATATCGTATTTCCTATAATCCATAAGATCCAATTTTCAATTTTTCGTTTTGCCATGAGCCACATTCCTACAAAGAAAATCCCAGTAACTATAGTGTCTACATAGGCTGACCATGTTGTAAATTTATTAAAAAATAAATAGACCGCAACAACGAACGCAATTGTTAACGTAAATATTACAAAAGCAAGACCTTTTTCCTTTTTAGTAATTCTTGAAATTGGGAATTCATCGGTGCCTTCATTTTTTCGTGTCCAAACATACCAACCGTAAACACTCATCACAACGTAGTATCCATTGATCATCATGTCGCCTAATAAGGACCATTTCCAAAGCAAATAAACATAAATTGAAGTATTAATAATGCCTGTTGGAAATACTAGAATATTATTTTTTTTAGCAAACCAAACGCTAAGAATTCCGAATATTACGGCTGTAATTTCAAGATAGATTTCAATTGTTGGGTAATTGTCGTATTGATGAAAAAGGGATTCTAACATTGATTATTGATTTTGTTGAAAGACATAAACCAAAGTAAAGTTATCAATTTCAATGAAATGATACTTGAATTGGATTACACTATTTTGAAAATGCAAATCTGCAATTCCTGATTGGTCTTTTATTTCAAATGGATGCACGTGAATATGATCTTTAAAACTAATTCCGGCTTCGTTTCTAATTTTGAAAATAGATTCCTTCACGCCCCAAATAACAGTTAGCTTTCGGATGTATTCTTGATTTTCTTTATCTAAAAATTTCCATTCTGGTTCAACGAATTTATAGGCAATTCTGATGATTTTATCTCGTTGCAATTCAATATCGATTCCGGTAATTTCATCGCTTATAATTATTGTTGCATATTCGTGGGAGTGGGAAATAGAAATGTGTTTGCCGTCTTTTAGATGTGGCTTTCCAAATTGATCGTATTCTAAATCAAAATCGGTGTAGCCTTTCAATTGCAATAATTTACGGACACTCAGAAACGCACGTTGGTGCAATTCTGACTTCATTCCGTTGAATCTTTGTTGGTTTTTTGGATTTAGGGTGACTTCTGAAGACAATTCCGCCAACGATTCGGTGATTTTCCATAGGAGAATTTCGGTGGTGGTCCCGACGATTCGGGAAAAATTTATTGTTTTAAGAAGTGGCATTAGATTAATTGTGAATTATGAATTATAAATTATGAATTTTAGTTGTGAATTTTTTGATTACGATTCCTGCTAGCCCTGATAGCAGCGGTATCCTCTTGTGGCGTCCCGAAGCTTCGGGATGCCAGAAGAGATATAGCGGATAGCAGGAAATAGCTCCAAAAAAACGAAATAGGCATTATATTGATTTAAAATTCAAGTCTTTACAAAATAAACATTTCATAAAAAGTTGTGAAAATTATTAAATGACAAAGTTAATACCTAAATTTGCAAAAAATTTCAAATACAAATATACTATAAATGAGTACAGCAACTATGCCTTATGTGGCTTTCAAAGTAAAAGATATTTCTCTAGCTGCTTGGGGAAGAAAAGAAATTGAATTAGCAGAAGCTGAAATGCCAGGATTGATGGCGCTACGTGCTGAATACAAAGACGAACAACCGCTTAAAGGGGCTCGTATTGCAGGATGTTTGCACATGACGATTCAAACTGCAGTTTTAATTGAAACATTAATTGCTTTGGGTGCAGAAGTTACTTGGAGTTCATGTAATATTTTTTCTACTCAGGATCAGGCTGCTGCTGCTATTGCTGCTGCTGGAATTCAGGTTTATGCATGGAAAGGTCTTGACGAAGCGTCTTTTGACTGGTGTATTGAGCAAACCTTATTTTTTGGTGAAGACAGAAAACCATTGAATATGATATTGGACGATGGTGGAGATTTAACGAATATGGTTTTCGACCGTTACCCAGAATTGATTCCTGGAATTAAAGGTTTATCAGAAGAAACTACTACTGGAGTTCACCGTTTATATGAAAGAATGAAAAACGGAACTTTGTTTATGCCGGCAATTAACGTAAATGACTCGGTTACAAAATCGAAATTTGATAACAAATACGGTTGTAAAGAAAGTGCTGTTGATGCGGTTCGTCGTGCTACAGATATTATGTTGGCTGGAAAAAGAGTAATCGTTTGTGGTTATGGAGACGTTGGAAAAGGTACTGCTGCTTCATTTAGAGGTGCTGGATCTATTGTGACTGTTACTGAAATTGACCCTATTTGTGCTTTACAAGCTGCAATGGATGGTTTTGAAGTTAAAAAATTAGATACGGTTATAAAAACTGCCGATATTATTATCACAACTACTGGAAATAAAGATATTGTTTTGGGTTCTCACTTCGAGAAAATGAAAGACAAAACTATCGTTTGTAACATTGGACATTTTGATAACGAAATTGATATGGCTTGGTTGAACAAAAACCACGGTGCATCAAAAGTTGAAATCAAACCACAAGTTGACAAATATACTATTGCTGGAAATGACATTATTATCTTGGCTGAAGGTCGTTTGGTAAACCTTGGTTGTGCTACTGGTCACCCAAGTTTTGTAATGAGTAACTCGTTTACGAACCAAACATTGGCTCAAATTGAATTGTGGAAAAACAGCGCTGCATACAACAATGAAGTTTATATGTTACCAAAACATTTAGATGAAAAAGTGGCGATGTTGCACTTGGCAAAACTAGGAGTTGAATTGGAAACTTTACGTCAAGACCAAGCGGAATATATTGGTGTGGAAGTTCAAGGTCCATTCAAGCCAGAATACTACAGATACTAGATTTTAGAATTTAGATTTAAGATTGTCAAACCCGACCCGTTTTTAAAAACGGGTCGGGTTTTTTATTTTTTTACATTTAAATTTATTGTAATTATTTTTATATTTTAGCTAAATAATTAATAGGCGTTTCAAAGGATTAAATCATAAGGTTTACAAGCTTTTTAGTCCCGTCAAAAAAAAGAAAAATAAATATGACTGAAGCAATAATTCCCTTACTTTCTTTAATTGCGCTTGAAGTAATTCTTGGAATTGATAATATTATTTTTATTTCTATTTTGGCAGACAAATTGCCAGATAATAAAAGAAACAAACTTCGATTTTGGGGAATTGGTTTGGCTATGGTAATGAGACTTCTACTTTTAGCATTTATAGCTTGGATATTAAAACTAGACCAAACGCTTTTCACTTTCAATAATACAGACTTTTCAGGTAAGGACTTAATTATAATTTTTGGTGGACTTTTCTTAATTTATAAAAGCACCAAAGAAATTTACCACAAAACCGAAATTTTAAGTGAAAATATTCCAATCGTTCCCAAAAACAGTGGTTTTAAAAGATTACTATTAGAAGTAATTCTATTGGATTTAGTGTTCTCAATCGATTCAATAATTACTGCGGTTGGAATGGTTCAGGAACTTTGGGTTATGTATACAGCGGTAATTGTTACAGTGATTATTATGTTATTTGCTTCGAAACCAATTAGTGAATTTATAAAAAAACACCCGTCTTTTAAAATATTAGCATTGTGCTTTTTAATGATGATTGGGGCTTCTTTACTTGCTGAAGGGTTTCACTTTGAAATTCCAAAAGGCTATATATATTTTTCAATGGCATTCGCATTTTTAGTTGATGTTGTTCAAATGAAAACTATAAAACACAATTAAATGAGACTATTTTTTATAGCGGTAATTTATTTGTTTTTTTCTTCAAATATAGTGGTAGCTCAAAATTTTGATCTTGGGAGTTGGAATATTCTAAATATTAAATACAATCCAAACGAAAAATGGAGTTTTTTCGGAGAAGCACAATTACGATCATTAAAATTCTATAATAATTTCCATTACTATGAATATAAAGGGGGAATTAACCTTAAAATTCATAAAAATGTAAAGCTGACTTTAGGAGCCGGAAGTTACCAAACCTATAATGAAGGTGGAAATTTTGTTTTGCCAAAAAACAATAATGAATTTAGACTTTGGCCCCAAGCTGTCCTTTTTCAATCTTTAGGGAATTTCAAAATTGAACAACGATATCGTTCGGAATTAAGATTTACAAGCAATGGTTATCGCAATCGGTTCCGATATCGACTTGGTGTTTCATACCCTTTTGGAAAAGAACAAGACAAATACAAACCATTTCAGATTAGTGCAAGCAATGAACTTTTTTTCACGAACACAGAGCCTTATTTTGAAAGGAATCGAATGCTAGTTACATTAAATTACAAACCTTCAAAAGCGACCAATTTGCAAATTGGTTATTTACATCAGTTTGACTACAAAATAAATGATGAAACGGGTCGTGACTTTTTACAATTAGGATATTTCATTGAAATATTTAAGAAATCAGAACCAAATACAACTATTGATACAGATATTAAAGACAATTAATAAGTTGGATTTAAATAGAAAAATCAAGTTTTAAAACCTGTAGGTTGTTTTCTGTTTAGAAAATTAATAAATGAAATAAATAAAGATTACATTTGAAAAAAAGTGTAAGCATAAAACCACCCATCATGAATAAAAATATCTTAGTGTTAATTAGTTTTTTTTTCGTTAACTTCATTCAAGCTCAACAAACTGCAATTACAGAAACCGGTGAACAAGTAATCTTATATAAAGACGGCACTTGGAAATACCAAAATGAAGAACAAGAAATTGAAAAAGAAATTCCAACTAATTCAATTCCTTTTAACAAAGATGCTGAATCGACATTTTTGTTAAAAAGCAACAAGGTAAATGTTGGATTTTGGTTGAACCCAAAAATATGGACATTTAAAAAAGGGACTGAAAAAGATGCAGCAGAGTATAAACTTCAATTGAATGCTGGAGATTTATATGGAATGATTATTAGTGAAAAAGTGGAAATTCCAATAGAAACATTAAAATCAATTGCTCTAAATAATGGAAGAAAGGCAGCGCCTGATTTGAAGATTACAAAAGAAGAGTATAGAATAGTAAATGGCGTTAAAGTCCTACTTCTTCAAATGAATGGCACCATGCAAGGAATTAAATTTTCTTATTATGGTTATTATTTTTCAAATTCAAATGGAACAGTCCAATTCGTAACCTATACCTCTACTAATTTAATAACTAGTTATTTGCCTAAAATTGAATTACTATTAAATGGAATTGTAGAATTGAACTGATAATCCAAATCACTAGGTTAAATATAACTTAGTATTATTATAAACTCAAACCCGACCAATTTAAAAATCAGTCGGGTTTTATTTACCCCAAAACTTCCAATTGCGCCTTTTTAGTAAGGCTTTTAAACACCAAATCGTAGGAATGGTCAATGAGTTCTTTAATTAAAGAATCGGGTACTTCACGATTTATTTCAATGGTGTTCCAATGA
>CANKZE010000032.1 GCA_947488545.1 Bacteroidota bacterium | reverse complement strand
AACTTTAAGAGTTGCTGAACCAATTGGTGATAAATGGCAAGTTAACGAGTGGGTAAAAAAAGCAGTTGTGATGTATTTTCCAATCCAAAAAATGGAAACTTTAGAAGTGGGTATTTTCGAATATCATGATAAAATTCCATTGAAAAGAGGTTATGCTGAAAAAGGGATTCGAGTAGTTCCAAATGCAGTTGCGAGACATGGGGCTTATATTTCAAAAGGAGTGATATTGATGCCAAGTTACGTTAATATCGGCGCTTATGTAGATGAAGGAACTATGGTTGACACATGGGCTACTGTAGGAAGTTGTGCTCAAATTGGTAAAAACGTTCATTTAAGCGGCGGTGTTGGAATTGGTGGTGTTTTAGAACCATTACAAGCTGCTCCAGTTATTATTGAAGATGGCGCTTTCATCGGATCAAGATGCATTGTAGTTGAAGGTGTTCATGTTGGAAAAGAAGCTGTATTGGGTGCAAATGTTTGTTTAACTGCTTCAACAAAAATTATAGACGTTACTGGTGAAACTCCAATTGAAATGAAAGGATTTGTTCCAGCAAGATCAGTGGTGATCCCAGGAAGTTATACCAAAAATTTTGCAGCAGGTAATTATCAAGTTCCTTGCGCATTGATTATTGGAACTCGCAAGCCTTCAACGGATTTAAAAACGAGTTTAAACGACGCGTTGAGAGAATATGATGTTGCTATTTAATTGAGAAATTTCATCAAAAACTAAACAAACCTAAATGATATTAAATTCCATTAACAAGAAAATCACATCTTTTTTTAATTTGTCATTTTTTAATAATAGGATTATTATCATTTCGTTATGGTTGCTGATTGCATTACTATCTGTTTTAGTCAAATTAGACATTAATGATATCAATAATTATAAAATTTTTAAAAATGTCTATTTTCACACAATAGATAAATTACCTTTATACAAAGAATACCCTCTAGAATATTTTGATCACAACCATTACGGACCTATTTTTAGCATAGTAATTGCACCATTTGCAATGCTTCCTGATTATGTTGGAATACCACTTTGGTCATTATTTAACGCAGTAATTTTAGCCTGGGCGATTACTCAATTACCATTAAAAGCAACACAAATAAATGCAATTCTTTGGATTTGTTTACATGAACTTTTAACCACATTATTGGGTTTGCAATTTAATCCTTTAATGACTGCAATAATTATTTTTTCTTTTGTTTATATCGAAAAAGCGAAAGATTTCTGGTCGGCATTTTTTATAGTTTTAGGTGTTTTTGTAAAATTATATGGAATAGTTGGATTGGCATTTTTCTTCTTTTCAAAGAATAAAATCAAATTTATATTGTCACTTATATTCTGGAGTATTGTTATGTTTTGTTTACCAATTTTGCTATCTTCACCTGAATATATTATCCAAACATATAAAGAATGGTTCGAAAGATTAGTTGAAAAAAATAATGAAAATGCAGGATTAAATTCCTACCAAGACATTTCATTAATGGGAATTGTGCGTAGATTTTTTCAAGATAGTTCCATTTCTAATTTACCGTTTCTAATAGTCGGAGTTTTCTTATTTGGATTACAATATTTAAGAATAAAAGAATATAAAGAGGTTTCCTATCGATTGATGCTATTGGCTTCGGTGCTTATTTTCACTGTTATTTTTAGCTCAGGATCTGAATCACCAACTTATATTATCGCATTTGTAGGAGTTGCAATTTGGTTTGTAATTCAGCCAAAACCAATTTCGAAATTTTATATTGCACTATTAATTTTTGCTTTAATTCTTACCAGTTTATCGCCATCTGATTTAATTCCGAAATATTTAAAAGACAATTTTATTCGGCCTTATGCATTAAAAGCATTACCTTGTGTGTTAATTTGGTTTGCAATTGTTTATGAAATGCTTAGAAATAAATTTAAAAACTACAATTCAATTACTCATTAAAGATGACTTTACAAAAGAAAATATCTGTTGTTATTCCTTCATTTAATGAGGAAGGAAATATTAAAATTATTGTAAATGCACTAAATGATGTGCTTCAAAAGTTAAATTATCGCTACGAATTAATATTTGTTGACGATGGAAGTAGCGACAAAACATTGCGTATTTTACAAGAAATTTCAGCTAATGATTCTAATGTTTTCTACATTGAATTATCAAGAAATTTTGGACATCAAAATGCACTGAAAGCGGGACTGGACTTGGCTTCTGGAGATTGCATAATTACTATGGACGGTGACATGCAACACCCACCCGAGATGATCCCACAGCTAGTTGAGAAATGGGAAGAAGGATTTGATATTGTTTATACACGACGTTTAGAAGACAAAAATCTTCCTGCTTTCAAAAAAATAACTTCAAAATATTTTTACAAATTCATTAATTCTATTTCTGAAATTAAAATAGAAGAAGGAACTGCCGATTTTAGATTAATGGATAAAAAAGTTTCAACAGTATTTTTTGCTTTTAGCGAAAATGAACTTTTTATACGCGGATTGGTAAATTGGGTTGGATTTAAACAATTTGCAATTGACTATAAACCAGCCGAACGATTTTCTGGAAACAGTAAATATACCGTTAAAAAAATGATGCAATTTGCCCTTAAAGGCATCACTTCATTTAGTATTCGTCCATTATATATATCTATATTTTTAGGGATTTCCCTGTTTTTATTATCCTTACTATTATACATTCTATATGTGTTTTATAGTATTTATTATGGACATGTAATATCAGGATGGGCATCAGTAATTTTCACTATTGTAATATTCGGAGGGCTAAATTTAATTGTTCTGGGAATTATTGGGGTGTACGTAGGAAAACTATTTATGCAGTCAAAACAACGTCCAAACTATTTAATTAGAGACACCAATTTAGAGGATAAGAAATGATATTATTGAGTTTTGATATTGAAGAATTTGACATGCCATTTGAATATGGTAAGACAATTAGTTTTGAAGATCAAATGAGTATTTCTATTGAAGGAACTTCCTTAATATTGGATTTATTAGAAAAACACCAGATAAAAGCTACCTTTTTTAGCACGGTGGTTTTTGCAATTAATGCTCCCGAAATAATTAAACGAATAATAAAAGATGGTCACGAAATTGCTTCTCATAGTTATTACCACAGTGATTTTAAAGTAGACCATTTATTAGAATCAAAGGAGAAATTAGAGGAAATTACCAATACCAAAGTGATTGGATTTAGAATGCCAAGAATGCAACCTGTTGATGAAAAAGAGATTTACAAAGCAGGTTATAGTTACAATTCTTCAATAAATCCAACGTATTTACCCGGAAGATATAATAATTTTTCAAAGCCTAGAACCTATTTTAAACAAGATGATGTTTGGCAAATACCTGCATCGGTAAGCCCAATTATCCGTTTCCCACTGTTTTGGTTGTCATTTCATAATCTTCCTCTTTGGATTTATAAAATAATTTGCAATATTACATTTTTGAAAGACAACTACTTAAACATCTATTTTCATCCATGGGAATTCACTGATTTAAGAGATTTTAATAGATTTGGTTTTCCAGGTTATGTTTCAAAAAACTCTGGAGTTCAGATGTATGAAAGATTGGATAATCTTATTATTTGGATGAAAAAAAAGAAATATCACTTTCACAGTACTCGAGATTTAATTGATAAAATAAAATCGTAGTCAACATGAAAATAGCAGTAATTCAGCCAAAAATGATTGGTGACGTATTGATAACAAGTGTGATTTTTGAAGAATTAAAACAAAAATTTCCTGCTGCTGAATTGCATTTTATTGTGAATAAAAATACAACTCCCGTTTTAGAAAACAATCCATTTATCGATAAAGTCATCATTTTAGACCCAAATATTGAAAAAGGAATTTTGGGTTTTGTCAAGCAAATGAATCGAATTAGAAACGAAAAATACGATATTGTTATTGATTCCTATTCGAAATTAAAAACAGCTTTTTTCTGCAAATTTTCAGGTGCTAAAAAAACAATTTCATTCCATAAATGGTACTCAAGATTTTTCTATACAGATACAATTATTAGAACAAAACATTCTATTTCTACTGCAACAAAAGCAGTTGAACATCGATTGCAATTATTAAAACCAATAGAAATTGATTTTCAAGTTATCAAACCAAAATTATATTTACAAAATTCAGAAATTGAAAATGCAATCGAGTTATTAAATCGGAATAATATTGATTTAAATCGACCAATAATTATGATTAGCGCCATTGGAAGTAGCGAAGCAAAAACGTATCCACTGGAATACATGGCTCAAGTTATCGATGAAATTGCTGAGAATAAAAAGGTTCAAATACTATTTAATTACATCCCAAATCAAAAAGGCATTGCGTTAGAATTGTATAATTTGTGTAAACTGGAAACTCAAGAGAAAATATTTTTTGACGTATATGCAAAATCATTACGAGAATTCATGGGTTTAACAAGCCTATGTGCTGCTTTAATTGGAAATGAGGGCGGAGCAATTAACATGGCAAAAGCGTTAGATATTCCAACATTCACAATATTCTCACCCTTTATTTTGAAAAATGATTGGAATATGTTTGAAAATGAAACCACAAATATTTCAGTTCACCTATCCGATTATTACCCCAATTTAGAGCTTAAAAATTCAAAAAATGATACTGGAATATATGAATTATTAAAACCCGAATTATTTAATAATTTATTACTTTTATTTCTTAATAATAACAATCTAAGATAGATGATACTAGGCTTTGACGCAAAAAGATTCTTTCATAACAAAACAGGTTTAGGCAATTATAGCCGAGATCTGATTCGGATTTTAGCGCAATATCATCCTGAAAACAGTTATTTATTATACAATCCGAAGCCAAAAAAAATTGATCGAATTCCAATAGACGGGAAAATTATTATCGAACATTTACCCGATTCAAAAAAAGATAAAAAGTTATCTTCGCTTTGGAGGTTGTTTTCCATTTGTACCCAAATAAAAAAAGACAAAGTCGAATTATTTCATGGCTTATCTGGGGAAATTCCTATTGGTTTACATAAAACTGGTGTAAAAACTGTGGTGACTATTCATGATTTAATATTCATGAGATATCCCAATTTGTATTCTTATTTTGATCGTAAAATTCATTATTACAAATTTAAAAATGCCGCTAATAAAGCAGATATAGTAATTGCTATTAGTGAGCAAACAAAAAAAGATATTGTCACTTATTTAAATATTAATCCTGACAAAATAAAGGTTATTTATCAAGGTTGTGCTTCTGTTTTCAAAGAGGAAATCCCTAATGAATATTTAGATCTAACAAGATCTAAATACCAATTGCCAACCCAATTTATTTTGAATGTTGGAACTATTGAAACCCGAAAAAATGTTCTTTCAGTTATTAAAGCAATTAAAGAAATTGAAACACAATTAGTTATAATTGGTAAAAAAACAGCTTATTTTAAAGAAATAAACTCCTATATTTTGGAGAATAATCTTCAAAATAAAGTTATTTTCCTTGAAAATGTTGAATTGAAAGAATTGGCATCAATTTATAGAATGGCAACTGTGTTTATTTACCCATCTGTTTTTGAAGGATTTGGAATTCCAATAATTGAGGCATTGTATTCAAAAACTCCAGTAATTACTTCAAAAGGAGGATGTTTTTCAGAAGCTGGAGGAGAAAATTCAATTTACATTGACCCTCTAAATGCGGACGAATTAAAAATTGAATTAACTGAATTACTAGTAAATTCAGGAAAAAGAGAAGCAATGAAGGAAAAAGGTTTAGAATTTGTTCAAAAATTTAACGATGAAAATATTGCAATAAATTGGATAGAAACCTATAATAAAATACTAAAAATACAATTACCCTAAAACAAATATCAGAAATAGCTTATAACAAATAAAACGTAATTATATTTGTAACCTATTTCAAAATTGAATTTTATCAAATTTCATAAACAATATTTAATGCATAAATTATTAATTACAATTAGCCTTATTAGTTTTTCATTCATTTTCTCTCAGGATATTAAACCAACTTCTGGAAAATACACTTCTCATAATAAGGGAAAAATGTATATTTATTGGGGAGGAAACAGAGATAGTCACAGCAATTCTGACATTCATTTCAAGGGTGCAAACTACGATTTTACGCTACATGACGTTGCGGCAGTTGACAGGCCGGTTGGTTGGCACATAGATTATATTAATCCGGCAAAAATGACAATTCCGCAAACTAACTTTAGAATTGGCTATTTTCTAAATGACCATTACAATATATCTATTGGCGTGGATCACATGAAATACGTTATGGTTCAAAATCAATCGGTTAGAATAACTGGGAACTACCCAAATTCTTATAATTCAACAGTAATTAATAATGGAATAGTTGATTTAACTGATGAAAGTTTTTTAACCTTTGAGCATACAGATGGTTTAAATTATGTCAATTCTGAATTTTCGAGAGTAGATGATATTTCGAAAATATTCAAAATAAATGATACCGATAAAATCCAAATTAGTTTAACTGAGGGAGCTGGAGTAGGAATATTATATCCAAAAACTAATGTGATGTTAATGGGAAAAGCCCGTCACGATGATTTTAATGTAGCTGGTTATGGATTTTCGGCTAAAGTGGGATTAAACATAACTTTTTTCAAACACTATTTTATTCAAGGAGAATTAAAAGGAGGTTATATCAATATGCCAAATATCAAAACTACATTTGATAATGCCGATAGTGCTTCACAAAATTTTATGTTTTTTCAGAAAATTATCGCTTTCGGAGGGATATTTCAATTATAGGAAATCTTAAACTTTATCTATTCCATTATCAGTTTTGATAATGGAGTTTTTTTTATTGTAAGCACGGATTTTGTTGTTATTTTCCCAAATTTCAGGAGAAGAATATCCACGACTATGATCTAGATGAACACAAATCGCACTGTAACGAATTTGCTTTGAAAGCATGCCGTTGTTAAACATGCGCTCCCCCATTTCGCGATCTTCACCACCATATTGCATTTCATTATTAAATCCATTTACCGCTAATATATCACTTTTCCAACCTGAAGAATTGTGTCCGTTCCATGATCTTTTAGTTGGAGTAATCCAATTCATAAATTGAGCTATATATCTATTATTGGTCAATTTAATACTTTTGAAGTTCAATTTAAATCTATTGTTTTTTAACCAAGAAAGTTTGAAACAATTTGAATCAATTATATCTTTTTCAGAAATAAGTTTAGAAATAGAAAGTGGTAATTTAAAATAACCACCAGAAAGAAAATAACCAATTTCCCTGTATTTTAGATGCATTTCAACGAAATCTTTTCTAGGAATACAATCGCCATCTGTAAATATTAAATAGTCAGAGTTTGACTCTAAAATGGCTTTATTTAAAATTTTCGTTTTTTGGAATCCATGGTCTTCATGCCAAACATGAACAATTGGGTTGTTGAATTTTGAGGAAAATTTAGAAATTAAATCTTTCGTTTCAGAAGTAGAACCATCATCAGCAATAACAATTTCAAAATCGCACTCCGTTTGGACACTATATCCAATAAGTACCTTTTGCAACCATTCAACTGCATTGTATGTTGTGATAATTACTGAAACTTTCATTTTTTCTTTTGAAAAGTGAAAATACTATTTTTTCACAACTATTTCTTCCAAAATTTCAATTTCTTTTTCAATCTTCTTTTTCTAAAGTATTGATTTTGAAAATCAGTAGTCATTTTCCAAAGTGTTCGAAAGATTAAATCTTCTGATTCTCCAGAAACAATAGCATATTCATTGCTCATTATTTTTACCATTTCCTCTTTGTTCGTCAATCGACATAGATTCTTCATTCGAATATGGAAAGACATATTTTGGTGAAATGTCATTCTATTTAAATCGACCAAGAAAAAATCATAACTTCCATTTTCATTTTTTTTAATCAAAGTATTTCCAGGTGAATGATCTAAAAACTCAATTCCTTTTTGGTGTAACAAATAAGTAAAACGAGTAAATTGTCTTAAAATTATCTCATTCTCAGGAAATTCTGGAATTTGAACTAATTCTCTGAACGTTAAATCACATTCTAAATGTTCGCTTACATAAAAGCTGTTTTTTAATCCAAATAAGCTTGTGTTTTCAAAATAAGCTATCGGTTGTGGAGTACCAATTTGATTTTCTAATAGTCTATTTGCATATTCAAATGATCGCCTAGCTTTCGATTTTCTAATATACCTATAGATTATCGAATTGAGTAAATGCGGTTTTTTGAAGGATTTTACATTGACTTTAGTAGAATTTAAATCAAAAATCTTAATAATATTTCTATTTCCATCGCCAAAAATTAATCCCGAATTATTGAAATTTTCAATAATACTAACTATCTCTTTTTGAATTGATAAGTATGCTGAATTAAAATTAATTGGTGTTTTCAATATTGATTATTTAGGAATATACTAATTGTGAAATAAATTTAGAATTTAAATTTGATCAAATGTTTAAACCACTGCCCGAAATTTTTAAAAAATAGAAATGTTTTAGAAATATTAAAATTTTCATCATTTTCGGCAATATACATTATCTCATTAAAATCTTTAGAATTCAAATAACCTAATTTCTTCCATCTGTCAGGTTCTATGAAATAAAAATTTTCAAATTCCTTATAATTTGTTTCGTTTACTGCTAACCATTTATCCAAGAAAGTGTCGTTTACATCGACATTGTGCCCCCAATTTTCAATTTTAAAACGCAATTCCTCTTCGGTTCTACACAACGTTTCATGAAGCAAAATGGTATTGGTATAAATAATTCGCTCTTTAGTTTGTCTTGCACATTTATAGTTTGGAAAATTAGTTGCCAACATAAACTTATGAGGTGCATTTACATATAAAATTCCATTTTCGGTGAACTTATACAAATGGACTAAAAATGCAGCAATCTGAATTGGTGTTTTCTCAGGATTATCAAGATATTTGTCGCGTTTTCTTAATTCCTTTACAAATTTCTCGAAGTTTATAAATATTTCATCGGCATCTACTTGAACTAACCAATTTCCGATTCCCATTTTTAAAGAAAGTAAGTGTCTTTCTCTATTGTCATTTTCAATTGCTGACAATTCAGGCACATAGAAATCATCACGGTATAAAGTAATTTTATTATCTACATCAAAATTCTTTAGCCACTCAAAAAAAGCACCATCAACTTCAAATTTTTGACCAGACCAGGTTCTATAATCCTTATCTATTGCAATAAAAATAGCATCTGCAGAATTATAAACTGGCGGAATAGAGTTTTTTAATTTCTCATAATCGTATGACAATAAAAAACCTACTTGTATTTTTTTCATCTTTTATAGTTATAATATATTTTCAAAAACTATGCTTTATTTCTTAATTTTAGGTACAAATAACAGCGTAAAACTGATCATCATTTTTAAAAATTTCCAGGCTTTTGAATAATTTTGAATATGAAAAATTTGTTTAAAGCGTTTTGAATTAAGCTCGGAAACTTGTGTATAATCTTCTACAAAAAGAGGAAAATATTTATTAATTGTATTAGCGCGTTCTTCCTTATCAAGATCTTTGAATTTACCAATTGATGAAATTCCACTGAAATCAAAATTACTAATTGTAAGATTTAAATATTTATAAGGAACGTTTTTATGACAAATTGCAAAAATGAAAAATTCCCAATCTGATGCAATTTTATATTCTTCGTTGTACAAGAAAATATCAGAAAATAACTTTCTCCTAATAACTGAAGATTGATGACTTAACGAACTCGAATAGAAAAATGAAAAAGAAAGTTTTTCGGGAAAGGTTCTTTTTTTGGTTGAATTACTATAAACTCTATAATAATCGCCATAATAAATATCAAATTCCGCTGTAAGTTGGTTTTCAATTTTTTCTAATACATTATCATCATAAAATGTATCACCACTATTCATAAAAATTAAATACTCCCCTTTTGCAACTTTTATGCCTTTATTCATGGCATTGTAAACGCCTTTATCTGGTTCACTTACCCAATAATCTATTTTGTCTTTATGTTGCTCGATTACTTCAAGTCCGCCATCATTACTTCCACCATCAATTACAATAAATTCAAATTTTTGCCAACTTTGATTTAGCACACTATTTATTGTTTTTGACAAACCAATTTTGTCATTATAATTAATAGTAATTATTGATATTTTAGTCATAATTTATTTTTAAAAATAAAATGAAGCAAACAGTAACAAGTCGAATCTTAATGAAAATGATATGAATAGTCTTTAAATTAAAAGAATTTAGGTACCGCCACTTCTTTGAATTTATCGCAAACAAATTTTATTTTCTCTTCATCCAAATACAAATGATTTGGTAAATAAAGTCCGTAATCATGAATTACATCGGCAACTTCCAAAGGAGTATGCCCATATTTTTTAATCCAAAATGGCTGTTTACCCATGCTTCCACAAATTAAAGGTCTAACTTCAATATTGTTTTTCTTTAAATGATTGAAAACTTCCATTCTATTTTCTACAATAGTTCCATAGGCAAACGAGGATAATTCAGAAAATTTACTTTCTTGTTTCCAGTATTTTCCATCTAAAAACTTGTTGTAAAAGTTATAATTATTCTCTCGAACTTTAATTATCTCATCCATTTTATCCAATTGACTAATCCCAATAAAAGCATTTAAATCAGTCGATCTCAAATTAAATCCTGGATAATAAAATGTGTAAAATTCTCTTACATCATCGATATTAAACTCTTTTTTCCATTCCTCCTTAAAGTTAGAATCGACATCTCTAGACCAACCATGTGAGCGAATAGAAAGCATTAAATTGTATAGTTTGGTGTCATTTGTAGTTACAGCACCACCCTCAATTGTTGAAATATGGTGTCCATAATAAAAAGAAAAAGATCCTGCCAAAGATAAATTACCAGCTTTTTTCCCATTAATATCAGAGGTACCAAGGGCTTCACAAGCGTCTTCAATTAATAACACATCGTATTTTTCACAAAGTCTATTAATTTCTTCCATATCATTTAAATGTGCTAATACATGCACCAAAATCAATAGAGCTGGTTTTTCTTTAATAAATATTTCCTCAAGTTTTTGAGTATCTAAACCTAAATTAACATTATTACTATCGCATAACAATACATCGAAGCCAAATTGTAAAAAAGGAGAAAGTGTTGTTATCCAACTAATTGCAGGAACAACAACTTTTTTATTCTTTAGATAATTACCTTCCAATAGTGAGTAAGCCATCAATAAATTTGCTGAAGAACCACTGTTTACCATCACACAATGTTTGGTCCCAGTAAAACTTGCGAATTTTTTTTCAAATTCAATTACTAAAGGTCCTTTTGTTAATTGTGGGGAATTAGGAATCCATTCGCTTAAAGCTAATAATTCCTCGTGAGTTATTGTATTTTCGGCTAATCTGATCATTATATTAATTTTTATTTTTTTCTAATTTGATAAAGTTCTTTTTTATTTTGTAATAGTATTTTGCTAAATAATAAATTTTAAAGTTTTCGATGAATTTAGTAATAAAATAAAAAATACGCGCGTCTTGATAAGCAATTTTAATTTTATGTTGTTTTTTCTGGTCAGAAGCAGCATCTATTGTTATCGAATTCTCATGAACTCTAAAAACTGCTAAAGGCTTGTTTACATATCCAAAATACTGATAATCAATACAGCTCATCATTGAAAATAATATATCTGGACCTACTCCGTGGTAATGATTTTTAGAAAAGGGTACTTTTCCAACAAATAATGAATCTAACAAAATTTGTTTTCTGAAAATTCCAGCTCCAGGCGAAGTTAATTTTTTAATATTAAAGTTAAGCAGTGATTTTGTAGAAAAAACTCCTGTACTATCGGTTAAATTAAATAAAGTTCGCCCAAATTTCTTTTCATCGTGGTGATAAGCTATAGCGTCGGAAAAAACGCAACCAACATTTTCGTGAAATAATTGTTGGCATTCTTCAATGTAAGTTGGATAAATCCAATCGTCATCATAATTGATATGAATAAGATCATTTGTTGCATGTAAAATTCCGTCAAGCCAACAAAAATGAACTCCAGAATCCAATTCTCTACGGATGTATTTTATTTTATCTCCATATTTTTTAACCACTTCAGAAGTAGTATCTGTACTTCCGTGATCACAAACAATGATCTCGCAAGGTTGTGTTTGAGCAAGACAAGAATCGATGCATTCGACCAAAAAATGGGCTCTGTTGAAAGTTGGAATTATTATTGAAACGTTCTTATTCATTGGTGTTTAGAATTTTATTTAATAAAGAAATATCGGCATTTAAATGATTTATCTTTTCTGAATCATCTATATCAAATGTCAAATCTACCGGCGAAATACTTTTCACAAAATCAATAATTTTAGTTGATTTTCCTGAGGCAATATTTACAATTCCTACGTGATTCATTTTAACTAAATCGATAATTCTATCGCAAACGGATTCAGCATTTAAAAAATCTCGTGTTGAATTTGCTCCAAATAATTTAAACGGTTTTGATAAATCTTCGTTTTTAAATCTGTTAAGCAAATTTGGATATAAAAATGGTGGATTTTGTGATTCATGGTAGAAGCTAAAAATCCGTCCAATACATAAATTTAAAGACTTATTTTTAGTACTGTAATCTGACAAAAGTAATTCAGAAATTCTTTTGGTTAAACCATAAGAATTAATAGGATTGACAACATCCGTTTCTTTCAATGGCAAGGCAGAACTTTCATAGACATGACTTGTACTGGCATAAAAAAATCCGATTGGTTTGTTTATTTTGCCAATAGCTTTTATCAAATTAATCGTTCCTGAAACATTTACTTCATAGGCTTCTGAGATGTTGTTTTCAACGTCAGAAACAGCAACTTTTGATGCTAAATGAATTATATAAGTAATTTCATCTGATTTTAGCCATTCATAAACAGCATTTTCATTTCCAATATCATCGTTAAAAATTGAAAAATCTACATTTTGACTTTTTAATTTTCGACAAATAATTCTTCCTAAAACGCCTTTAGCTCCTGTTATTCCTATCATTATTTTATTATTGCTAAGAAATGTTTAAAAGTTACTATTATAAAAATAATCTTAGCTTCTAAATATTGTAGCAAATGTAATTTAATTAATAAAAATAACAATACGATTCAATCAAAAAAGGTTGGGTTTCTATAGGAATTTAGTAATATATTTGCTGAAATTTTCAAATAATGAATTCAGATATCAACCAAGAAGTTCATAAAGCGTTCGAAATAATTAAAGAAGGCGGAATAATTCTTTACCCAACAGATACAGTTTGGGGAATAGGTTGCGATGCTACAAATCCTGATGCTGTTGCAAAAATTTACCGATTAAAACAGCGTGAAGAGTCGAAAAGTATGATCGTTTTGATGAATGGGGAGAAAATGATTTACAATGTATTTAAGGAAGTTCCTGAAGTTGCTTGGCAAATTATAGATTTATCAGAAAAGCCAACCACAATTATTTTGGATGAGCCCAGAAATGTAGCAGCCAATTTAATCGCTTCTGATAAAACATTAGGAATTCGATTAGTAAAAGAACCGTTTTGCTTCAAATTAATGGAGAAAATGAAAAAACCATTGGTTTCAACTTCTGCAAATATTTCCGGACAACCTACTCCAATTGCATTCAAAGATATTAGCCAAGAAATTATTAAAGGTGTAGACTATGTTGTAAATTTGCACCAAGATAAAATTGCAGGAAAACCGTCAACGATTATAAAATTGACAAATGATTCCCAAGTGAAAGTTATTAGAAAGTAAAAAAAATAATTTGAAAATTTGAAAATTCGAAAATTACTACTTGATTTTCAAATTGATTAATTTGCGAATTTGCCGTAAATAAAATGAATTACAAATCAGCCTTAAATAACAAAATATTCGAAGTAATTTCTAGAGCTTCTCAAGAACTAAACATAGAGAGTTATGTTATAGGCGGCTTTGTGCGTGATTATTTATTAGAGAGAGAATTTAAAAAAGACATTGATGTTGTTGCTATAGGAAGTGGAATTGAGTTGGCTTTAAAAGTATCTGAAATGCTTCCAAAAAAACCAAAAGTTCAAGTTTTCAAAACCTATGGAACTGCAATGCTGCGTTTTGAAGATACCGAAATTGAATTTGTAGGGGCTCGTAAAGAATCTTATCATTTTGAAAGCAGAAATCCAGTTGTTGAAAACGGAACCCTAGAAGACGATCAAAACCGACGTGATTTTACCATAAACGCTTTGGCAATTTCTTTGAATAAAAACAATTATGGCGATTTATTAGATCCTTTTAACGGATTGGAAGATTTGAAGAATAAAATAATCAAAACTCCACTTGATCCCGATATTACCTATTCCGATGATCCCTTACGAATGCTAAGAGGAATCCGTTTTGCAAATCAATTAAGGTTTAAAATTGAAGAAAAATCATTGCAATCAATTGCAAAAAATAAAGATCGAATAAATATTATTACTGGCGAACGAATTGTTGATGAATTAAACAAAATTCTTTCTACAGATAAACCTTCAATTGGGTTTCTTTTATTATATAAAACAGGGCTTTTGGACATTATTTTGCCTGAATTAACTGCATTAAATCAAGTGGAAGAAATAGAAGGGCAATCGCACAAAAACAATTTTTATCACACCTTAGAAGTCGTTGATAATATTTGTCCGAATACTGATGATGTATGGCTTCGATGGTCGGCATTATTACACGATATTGGTAAAGCACCAACAAAAAAATTCAATAAAAAACAAGGTTGGACTTTTCATGGACACGAGTTTTTAGGGGGGAAAATGGCAAAGAAAATCTTTGAGCGACTTCATATGCCGCTAAATCACAAAATGAAATTTGTACAAAAAATGGTCATGATGAGTTCGCGACCAATTGTACTTTCTGAAGATTTGGTAACGGATTCAGCAGTTCGAAGATTGATATTTGATGCTGGCGAAGACGTTGATGATTTAATGACATTGTGTGAAGCAGATATTACTACAAAAAATCCAAAGAAATTCAAGAAATACCATAATAATTTTGAAATAGTTCGCAAGAAAATTATTGAAGTTGAGGAGCGTGATCATGTAAGAAATTTTCAACCGCCAATTACAGGTGAAGAAATCATGATCTTATTTAATTTGAAGCCTTCGCGTGAAATTGGAATTTTAAAAGAGGCAATAAAAGAAGCTATTTTAGAAGGAGAAATCGCAAATGAATACGATGAAGCCTATGAATTTATGTTAAAAAAAGCAGCAAAATTGGGTTTAAATAAACTAGAAAAATAATGAGAAAATATTTTATTTCTTGGGCAAAAGCTTCTTTAATTTTAGTTTATTTAGTTATAGTTGCAGGTGCATTAGTTAGAATGACCGGCTCCGGAATGGGCTGCCCTGATTGGCCAAAGTGCTTTGGTTATTACATTCCACCAACGGAGGCGAAAGAACTACTCTACACCCCAGGCAAAGAATATTCAAAAGGGCAAGTAATAATAAAAGATGAAAAGCTATTAGTTGCTAAAGATGATTTTGTAGCTAAAAATAATTTTGAAAATACACATTGGGAGAAATATACCAAACACGAATATGCTATTTTCAATCCGTTGCACACTTGGGTAGAATATATTAACCGTTTAATTGGAGCTTTAGCGGGTTTGGCCTGTGTAATTGCATTGTTTTTTTCCTTTGGATATTGGAAAGAAAATAAAAAGTTGGTTTTTCTAAGTTTACTGATTTGTTTCTTAATGGGATTCCAAGCATGGCTAGGAAAAACAGTTGTTGATTCTGTATTAAATCCTTATAAAATAACCACTCACATGCTTGCCGCTTTACTAATTGTTGCGGTTCAGTTGTTTGTAATTTATTCCGTTCAAGAAAAGCAGAAAGAAAGAACTTTCAGCGGTGAATTCAAATGGGTTTTAGTAGCTGCATTAGTATTAACTATTGCTCAAATCATATTTGGAACACAGGTTCGAGAATCAGTTGACACCATTGTAGAAGCTGATTTGCCAAAGGAAGTTTGGTTACAAAATCCTAAAGGAGGTTTCTATATGCACCGCAGTTTTTCAATATTAGTTTTATTTACCAACTTGTTTTTGTTTTGGAGAAACAGAGAATTAAAATTAGGATTTAATAAAATTAATTGGGTAATTGCTTTACTTTGTGTAGAAATTTTATCAGGAATTACTATGTTCTATTTCAATTTTCCTTTTGGATCGCAAACGGTACATATTGTAATTGCTACTATTATTTTTGGCTTACAACTCTATTTATTATTAGAAAGCTGTAAAAAAATTACAAAATAATAACCAGACTATATTGTCGCATTTCGTTGTTTACATTACTATAAATGTCTAAACTATTAAAAAAAGATAAATTCTTGGATTTATCAGATTATGGGAGACCTTTTGGAAAATTAATTGCCGACCAGCTTAATAACACCCGCTTCACTCCTATTCACGTAACGCTAATGTTTGGTCTTTCGGGACTAATTTCGATAGTTTGTATCTTGCAAAACCATTATTTCTGGGCAGGTTTCTTTATTGTTTTAAAATCGGCTATTGATGCGGCTGATGGGGAATTAGCTCGATTGAAAAACACACCTTCTTATTTTGGAAGATACCTTGATAGTATTTTTGATATTGTCTTAAATTTCATGTTTTTAATGACTATTTGTTATGTTTCAAAAACGACAATTTGGTTAACCCTTTTGGCATTTATTGGCATTCAATTACAAGGCACTTTATACAATTATTACTACGTGATTTTAAGAAATAAATCGGTAGGTGGAGATACTACAAGTAAAATTTTTGAGTACAAATCGCCACGAGCTTTGCCCGGAGAAACCCAAAAATCAGTTGATATTTTATTTAAAATTTACACCGTAGTTTACGGAACATTCGACAAGATAATTCACTTTTTAGACCAAGATGCTTACAAGGTAAAAACATTTCCAAATTGGTTTATGACATTACTTTCAATCTATGGATTGGGTTTTCAATTGCTGATAATTGCCATTATGTTGCCAATGAATTTGATTGAATTTATCGTTCCGTTTTTTATCGTTTACACGTTGTTTATTTTTGTGATAATTGGCATTAGAAAAACGTTTTTTAAGGCCTAAAATCACTATAGAATAAATCGATAGTAGTGATTTAAAAAATTGTTTGTCAGTATTTTAAAATACATTACTTAAATAAAAAAATTAAATAAATTTTTAACCAATCCATTTTTTAAAATCGGTTACTTTTTCGCGACTTACGATTACTTCTTCGTCTTTATAAGTGGGTAAAATGAGCCTTAATCTTGAGTTGCTATAGACTACAATTTCCTTAATTGCTTTCATCGGAACTATAAATTTTCGACTGATTCTAAAAAAATCTTTTGAATTTAATTCTTGTTCCAAAACTTCTAAAGTGGAATCAATTAAATAATTTCTATTATCAAATGTATGAATATAAGTTCCTTTATTTTCACTAAAAAAACATTCAATTTCATCGGTTGAAATTACTTTTAGGTGGTGCCCTATTTTTACCGTAAATCGTTTTTTAGAATTTTGGTCAAATGAACTTTGAAACATTTGTTTTATTTTTTCAAAATCCATTTGACTTGTTAAAACGGCTTCTTTTGATTTTAAAAAATACGTCTTAAATTTCGAAATTGAAACCGATAATTCCTCCTCATCAATCGGTTTTAATAGATAGTCAATTGAGTTCAATTTGAAAGCTCGTAATGCATATTCGTCATAAGCAGTTGTGAAAATTACAGCGCTTTTTATTTCGACTTTTTCAAATAGTTCAAAGGACAATCCGTCTGATAATTGTATGTCTAAAAAAATCAAATCTGGGTGGTCATTATTTGAAAACCATTCGATAGCTTCCTGAACAGAATGAAGCATTACTTCTGCCCGAACATTTAACTTTTCGAGTTTGCGCTGCAATAATCGCGCAGCTGGCTTTTCGTCTTCTATGATTATGGTTTTCATATTACTTTCGCTTTATTTTTGTTAATCCAATAAAAAATTAATGGCGTAAGCAATACCCCTGGAGCTAACCAAACAACTAACCCTGGTAACATTGTATTGTTTACAACTAAAAAAGCTGTAATTGCTGCAATATAGGCTCCTACCATCCTACCAATATGAATTAATAACCAATAATTAGTATTCTTAATATTCCCTCTATAAATAGCAATATCTTGTTTTACCATTAATAAACTTATAATTCCGAATACTAATAATACAATTCCGAAATTCTTTGAAAAAGCAACTAAAGCACCCCCGTAAATCATAAAGCACAGTCCAAAAAGCAACATTGAATACGTTATTATCCAATCGCCATTTTTAGGTTTTTGACCTGTGTGAATTCCTCTTAAATACAAGAAACGTTGTGCGGTGCTTACCATATATATTGAAAAAACACCAACTATAAACAGAAAAATATTAAAATGGATACATGCAACTACTAGTGCTGAAAATCCATTTATTAGCATCCCGTAAAAGAAGAATAGCCCTATTTTTTTGTGCAATTTATTTCCTTTTTTATTAATCATATTTAATGTGCCCGATAGCAATCCGACTGTTCCCGAAATAATATGAATAAAGAGAAACACTTTAAAAATTATTTCCATAGATTATTTGGTGTTTTGAGATTTATCTTTTTCCATTAATTCTTTAATTTTTCTGTCTTCCCAATTTTTGCCAAACAACAAATTACTACCAAAAACGCTAGTTCCATGAGAAAGTATCCCAATTCCCCAGAACAAAGCCGTAGAGAAACTTTCCCATCTCCAAAAGTTATTTTTGCTAATCAAGTAAATTTGAATGCACAATAGTATATTTACAAATAAATAAACCGTGAAGTGAACGTAAAATCCTGTTATGCTTTTTACCCTTTTTTTCGCTGTGTAATATCGCGCATCTTTTTGAATTTGATTTTCCATTTTGTCTTTATTTACTATTATTTCCAATTTTGTTTGTTTTCTTCTTTGTTTAAAATTTGTTCAATTTTACGTTCTTCCCAACTGGATCCATATCCAAATGTCTGAAGTCCTTTCACTGTTAGTCCAAACCCCCAACCGAATGCTGGAAACCAGAACCATTGAAAATCAGAGCTGAATCGGAGGTTAATGAAAATAAGAAATGGAATTACCACACAATAGGAAATTAAACTAGTGTAAAATTTTCTTAGTTCATCTACTTGTCGTTTTGCTTTGTAGTATGCATTTTCTTCGTCATAATTTGAATTTTCCATAATTGTAATTTCTTTAGTTAGTATTGGTAATTTGACTGTATAAGTGTATTCATTTTGTTCAATGGTAACTTTTCTGTCTGTAATAATGTTGTAACGACTAATAATATTTTGAATTCCAACGCCTTGTCCATCTTGAAGTACGGATTTCTTTTGATAATTATTTTGAATTACCAAATCATCTTTTTCGATATAAATTTTAATGTACAATGGTTTTTGTTCGCTAATAATATTGTGCTTTACAGCGTTTTCTAGTAGTAATTGCAAGGAAAGCGGTACCACTTTGGATTCAATATGAATATTATCCACAAGAACTTCATAAGTCAAGCTATTTTCAAAACGCATCTGCAACAAGTTCATATAGGTTTTAGCAAAAGTCAATTCTTCCTCGATTGGCACCAAATCTTTGTCTTTTTGTTCTAATACGTAACGATATACTTTTGATAAAGAAGTGGTAAAGCGTTGCGCATTTTCAGGATTTTCTTCAATTAAGGAACTCAAAACATTCAAACTATTGAAAAGAAAATGCGGGTCAATTTGGTTTTTTAATGTTTCAAATTTGGCAGAAGCAGTTCCAGCAATGATTTTCTGCTCTTTGACTTTACTTTCTTGTTTTTTATGAATTGAATAAATTACTCTATAAATCCAAAATGAAACGAATAACGTTGCTATTAACCAAATAAACTGGCGCATCATTTCAGTATTCCAACTTTCAATATTAAACCAATTTTTTTCCATAGTGTAATAATTTGATACAAATGTAATTCGGATATTGAAAATACTGATTAATTATTTACTGAATTGTCGGATTTTAAGGATGAACTGTAAAAACTCCGCAAAAACGCTCTTTTCTACTCCTTTATAGCCCGGATAGAAGGGAAAATCCCGCTTTATTTTGCGTAAGTAAAAATAAAGCGGATTTGGAATGATAGCCGGATTAGCTCCTAAAAAAAATCTTATTAACAAAACGGAAATGGGAAATCGAAATCTGAAATTTAATTTTAACTTTGTTGCTTTACAAAAATTAAGAATATGGTTTATAAATTTAGAGTAATTCTAGACGCGGAGGAAGATATTTTTAGAGATATTGCGATACTTTCTGACGATACTTTGGAGGATTTACACAATGCAATTTTCAATTCATTTGGATTTGACGGAATGGAAGTTGCGTCGTTTTACACTTGTGACGATACCTGGAATCAGGAGGATGAAATTCCAATGTTTGATTCTGGAGATGTTCCAGGCGAGCAAAAAACGATGAGCGATTATCAATTGGAAGATTTATTAGATAAGCAAAATACGAAAATAATATACGTTTACGATTTTATAAATATGTGGACATTCCTAGTGGAATTGGCTGCTATTGAGGAACAGATTCCGGGAAATATTTATCCTGAAACAATTTTTTCTCACGGTGAAATGCCAGATGAAGCAATTGAAAAAAACTTTGAAGCCGATATGCACGATGATATATATGGAGAGTTTGAGGACGACTTGGACGAAGATGATCTAGATATGTTCAGCGGTGACGACAGTTTTGAGGATTACGGATCGGAGGAGAAGTGGTAATTTAAAATAGGTTCAAAGTTAAAATTAAGGAGCAAAGGCTCAAAGGTTTGTATTGAGTTATAATTAATAAATTTACTTATGAGCACATTTAGAGATTTGTTGATTTGGCAAAAATCAATGACAATTGTAACTGAAATATACCATCTTACCAGTTTGTTCCCCAAAGAAGAAAATTTTGGTTTAACATCTCAAATTAGGATAAGTGCCATTTCTATTCCTAGCAATATCGCTGAAGGTTACGGTAGAGATGGGAAA
>CANKZE010000031.1 GCA_947488545.1 Bacteroidota bacterium | reverse complement strand
ATTCATATAAAATAAACTTGCTTTGAAAATAATTTTATTTTTATTTATCACATTTACTGGGTTTTCACAAAGTTTGCATCACCAGATGTTATCTTCTCAAGGTATGTCAACAACTGCAGGCGGTTTCAAAGTTTCCCAGACTATAGGGCAACTTAGTGTAACTGGTAATTACCGAGGTTCTGATGTTATTGTTGGTCAAGGATTTCAACAAAGTTCCATGATGAAAACGGTAAAAGCTCCCGTTATTACTATTACTACAACTACTTATCCAAACCCATTTGTTGACCAAATTAACTTTGAGTTTTCGTCTGTTATTTCTGGACCTATTAAATTTTCATTATATGATGTAATGGGAAGATTAGTGGCGTTTCAAGAAAAACCAGCTAACGATACTGTATTAACTATAAATGAACTTTCTTTATCAGAAGGCGTTTATTTTGTAAAGTTATCCGCAAAAAATTATAACTATTCCACTAATTTATTAAAATCAAAATGAGAAAATTTTACCTACTATTAATTGTTTTATTGGCTTTAACCAATTCTTACTCTCAAGAAGTTTACTTTTTAACAGGTACTAACTTCACTAAATATAATTTTAACAGCCAAGGTGAAACTATGGCTACTCCTCTTCAAGCTGGAACAGGTTCTTTTTATGAAGTAGGTTATGATTTTTCATTAAATAGTGATGCATTATCCTATTCTGGAGCATTAACTTTAAATGAATACAATGCTGTTGCAGGATCATCAGCGAATTCATACAGCTGGCAAACGAAATATGCAGGAGCCCAAATGTCTTTGAATTATTTACATAAAATGACCAAAAGATTTAAACTAGGTTTTAGAGCTGGGGTAAATGTTTCCAAAATTGTTTACGGTAAACAAAACCTAAATGGAGTAGTTTACGATTTATTAGATCAAAAAGAATTTTCAGGACTTTATTTTTCTTATTTCGGAGGAGCAAGTGCTAACTACAAACTGAATGACTCTGGTTATTTAAGTTTTGGATACGGTTACAGCAATGGTTTCAACACTGCTAATAGCACACAAGAAAAAGTTATATTCAATAATCAACAAATACTATTTGGTATTCACTTTAATATCAATAAATAATTAGCAATATGAAAAAGATAACATTACTTTTATTATTATTCGTTTCTACAGCATTCTATGCTCAATCAACTGGAATTAGCTATCAAGCTATTATATACAATCCAAATGGGGAAGTTATTCCTGGATATAACAATTCAAATTCACCATTAGCCAACAAAGATATTTGCTTGCAGTTTACAATTGTTGATAGCGCTAATTTAACAGAATACCAAGAGAAAATCACTGTTAGAACAGATGAATTTGGAATGGTAAATACTGTAATTGGTACTGGAACAAGAACTGGTGGTTATGCTACTTCTTTCGGTAATATTAATTGGAGTTTTCCAAATAAAAGCATGAAAGTTGGATTAGATAGTTTTGGTCTTTGTACTAATTTTATTGAAATCAGCAATCAATTTTTTACAGCAGTTCCTTATTCATTCAATGCCTTTAGAGCAGATAATGTTACTGGGATTGTTCAAATTCAAAATGGAGGTACTGGAGCAAACAGTGTAATAGGTGCTAAAACAAACTTAGGTTTAGAGAATGTTGATAACACTCGTGATATCAACAAGCCAATAAGCATTGCAACTCAAGCAGCTTTAAATTTAAAAGAAGATTTATCTAATAAATCTACAAACGTTTCAACTGATGCGGCTTCAAACACAAAATATCCTTCTGTAAAAGCAGTAAAAGACTATGTTGACACTAACATCAATTTAGGTGGAACAGCATTAACAAATGAAGCAAATATTAGAGCTGCTGCGGATTTATTAAAAGAAGATTTAATTAATAAATCTGCCAACGTTACAGCTGACGGAGCTTCAAACACAAAATACCCATCAGTAAAAGCAGTAAAAGACTATGTTGATTCAAGTATCAATTTAGGAGGAACAGCATTAACTGACGAAGCAAATATTAGAGCGGCTGCAGATCTTTCTTTAACCAATGCTTTAAATACAGAAATTACTAGCAGAATTAACTTTGATTTATTGAAAGAAGATATTGCTAACAAGTCTTCAAACGTAACTACAGATGCAGCATCTACAACAAAATACCCTTCTGTTAGAGCAATCAAAACTTATGTTGATGCAAGTGATTCTAGTTTAACAACCAATTTAAATGCAGAAGCAGCTGCAAGAATTGCCGGAGATAATTCTTTAATAGCTAATATATCTGCTGAGGTTTCAAGATCTACTGCAATTGATAATACTTTAACAAATAACTTATTGCAAGAATTAATTAGAGCTACAGCTGCAGAAGCAACTAAAGAAGATTTATCAAATAAATCTACTAATGTTTCTAATGATGGTGCTTCAAATACTAAATATCCATCTGTTAAAGCCGTGAAAGATTATGTAGATTTCGAAAGTTTAAATGATCAAACAGGAACAACATATTCTTTACAAGCATCAGATAGTGGTAAAGTAGTAACGTTGAATAATGCTTCAGCAATTACATTAACTGTGCCAGCAGGTATACCGGCAGGTTTTAATTGTACAATTGTTCAAAAAGGTGCTGGTGCTGTTTCATTTGTTTCTGGAACAGGTGTTACTATTGCTAATAGACTTTCTAGAACAATGACAGCTGGACAAAATGCTGTTGCAACAATAGTTTCAATCTCTAGTAATTACTTTATTACTAGCGGTGACATGCAATAATATAAATATTTTATAGTTTCTTACAAGCTATTTCTGAATATTAGTAGAAGGTAAAAAAGAACTCTTTTTTACCTTCTTTATTTTATATCAACATTATTTCTTATTCAATTTTATCTACATTTGCAATATGAAAAAATCAATATTATTATTCTTCCTTTTTATCTTAACATCAGTGTCTGTAAATGCTCAAAACAATACTTCTATTTACCAATTTAAAGTGGAAGATTTATCAGGAAATACTTTTGATTTTGCTTCTTTAAAAGGAAAGAAAATTTTAATCGTAAATACAGCTTCAAAGTGTGGATACACTCCGCAATACGAACAACTAGAGGCTATTTATAATAAATATAAAAATAAAAACTTGGTTATTATTGGGTTTCCAGCTAATAATTTTATGTGGCAAGAACCAGGAACCAATGCTGAAATAGCTACTTTTTGTAAAAGCAAATACGGAGTTACCTTCCCAATGATGGCAAAAATATCTGTTAAAGGAAAAGACATGCATCCTATTTATCAATTTCTTACTCAAAAGAAATTAAACGGTGTTTTAGATTCTAAAGTAGAATGGAATTTTCAAAAATACCTAATTAATGAAAAAGGGCAATTAGAACAAGTTTATATGTCAGGGGTTAAACCAAATGATGAAAAAATAATAAACTGGATAGAAAAGTAATTATTCTAATAGCAATTGCATAAAGACGGAATCTAACCAACGATCAAATTTATATCCTGATTCCTTAATTATTCCTACGGTTTTAAATCCAAATTGCTCGTGGAAAGTAATGCTGCTCTTGTTTTCTGAATCGATAACGCCAATCATGGTGTGAAGTCCTTGAGCTTTTGCTTGAATTATCAATTGTGCCATTATCATTTTGCCAATGCCTTTTCCCATTTCATTTGGAGAAACATAAACAGAATGTTCCACCGTATATTTATAGGCCTCACGAAATCTGAATTCGCTATACATCCCAAAACCAACCAATTTTCCATCACATTCAGCAACGAATACGGGAAATCCTTTGTTGATTTTATCCTCTAATATCGTTTTTTGAGTCTCATAGTCCCTAATTTTATAATCGTATAAAGCTGTTGAATTAAGAATATTATAGTTGATAATATCTAAAATTGATTGGGTGTCTTTAATTTCGAAGGGTCTAATTTGAACTTCCATTAGGTAAAATAGTTTCCCAAAAATAATAAAACTATTTGTAGTTTCTAGTATAAACCTTTACAACTTTGTACCTTTGTAATCTAATTTGAACCCAATAATGATATATCCAAAAATACCCTTAGCGCAAAGCATAATAGAAATTTGTCTTGCTCAAGGTTTAACACATATCGTAATTTCTCCTGGTTCAAGAAATGCACCATTGACAATTGGTTTTGTAAATAATCCAAAATTCACATGTTATAGTGTTGCAGATGAGAGGAGTGCCGCTTTTTTTGCTTTGGGTATTGCTCAACAAACTAAAAAGCCAGTAGCGCTTGTTTGCACTTCTGGATCTGCATTATTAAATTATTACCCTGCTTTTGCGGAAGCTTTTTATAGTCAAATTCCATTGGTGGTTATTAGTGCCGACCGACCTTCAGAAAAAATTGACATTGGTGACGGCCAAACCATTCGTCAAGAAAATGTTTTTCAAAATCATTCTTTATACAATGCCAATTTAGTAGGAGATTCCACTGTTGAAAACGATCTTAAAATTACAGAAGCAATCCATTGCTCAATTATAAACAAAGGCCCTGTTCATATAAACGCTCCTTTTGAAGAACCTTTGTATGAAACCGTAAACGAGATTTCTGTTAAGGTAACTACTTCCGCTATTGCAAATATTACTCCGACCCTTGAAATGACAAATGCGAGTGATTTTGCTGCTATTTGGAATTCATCAAAAAAGAAATTAGTACTTGTTGGTGTTAATGATCCAAATTCTATTGATACTTCAATAGTTGATTTTTTGGCAAATGATACTTCCGTTGTAGTGATGACGGAAACCACTTCCAATCTACATCATCCTAGTTTTATAAATAACATTGATACTATTATTACTCCATTTTCACAATCTGATTTTGAGAAATTTCAACCGGAAATTTTGATCACTTTTGGAGGAATGGTAGTTTCAAAAAGAATAAAAGCTGCTTTACGTAAATACCAACCACTGCACCATTGGCACATAGATTCTCTGAGAGCATACGATACTTATGGTTGTTTAACGGAACATTTCCAAGTTAATCCAAATGACTTTTTTAATAATTTTATTCCATTGCTAAAGCCTATTGAAAGTGATTATTTCTCACATTTTGAAGCTCTAAACCAACTTCGAAAAGTTAAAACAGCAACTTATTTATCTAAAGTTCCTTTTTCTGATTTTAAAGTTTTTGAAAAAATAATTCAAAGTTTACCAATAAATTCACATTTGCAAATAGGCAACAGTTCCGCTATACGTTATGCGCAATTAATAGATATTCATCCATCTATCGAAGTGTTTTGCAATCGTGGAACAAGTGGAATTGACGGGAGTACTTCAACTGCAATTGGTGCCGCTGTTGCTAATGAGAAACAAACCGTTTTAATCACTGGGGATATTAGTTTCTTATATGATTCAAATGGTTTATGGAATAATTATATACCCAAAAATTTCAAGATTATTTTAATTAATAATGGAGGAGGGGGAATATTTAGAATTTTGCCAGGGCACGACGAAACCCCAGTTTTCAATACCTTTTTTGAAACTTCTCACTGTTTAACAGCTGAAAGCTTAGCCAAAATGTATGATTTTAATTATACAATTGCAAGTGATGAAACAAGCCTAGCAACAGGAATTGTGAATTTGTATTCTAATAATAACAAGCCATTTATTTTAGAAGTGTTTACTCCAACTCGTGAAAACGATAAAATATTATTACAGTTTTTTAAAGAGCTACAGTAATATTTAACAATTAACGAATTGGCACAGGAAAAACAGGCAAACTAGAATGTCCTAATTCATCAACAGATTGTACGGCAAAGAAATAATTATCTTTAGAATACGGTATTTCTGCTTTTGTATCTTTTACAAAAATTGATTTTTCCCAAATTGGAGAGGAAGTTTCTCTTATCAAAATGTTGTAACCGTAAATTGGTTTCCCTTCGGGTTTATTCCAATTCAAAACGCTAAAATTGGTTACCTCTTTCACTTCAATTCCAACATTTTTTGGTGCTTTTGGAGACCAAGCTAAATTGCTTAAAGTGGCTAAGTTCGAACAGGCAACTTTTTTCATATATTCGAAATCCATAAATTCTGGAAGATCTCCATATTGAATATTATTCTCTTTTCTGACCGTTTGGTGTTGGTGATCAAAATTTTCGTTCATTTCACAAAAACGAATTGCTGTAAATCCATTTTGACTAAACGGAGTATGATCGCCACCTCTTAAAAAACGGTCGTTTCGATAAACTAATTTAATATCTAACTGTTCAACATATTGATTGGTTACTGATTTAATATAGCGTGCTAATTGTCGCGAAGGACTATCATTGTCTCTATTGGTTGATTTTCTGATTTTCGCTTCCGCTTCCGTTTCTAGATAGGGAAAGGTTTCACTAAATACACGAACTTGTGTATTGTCCCTTAATTGAGTTCCGCTAGACAAACTATTTCCAATCATATCGTTGTTAATCATGGCAATTATATTCCAATTTTGATCCTTAGCTTTGTCAGCTAGATGTTTTGCACCATACAATCCTTGTTCTTCTCCTACAACAGCAACAAAAATAATAGTATATGGAAACTCTCTTTTACACATTATTTTTGCCAATTCCATCATAGCGGCAACTCCTGATCCATCATCATTGGCACCTGGTGCATCAATTGTGCTGTCCATAACATCTGTAGCTCTTGAATCTAAGTGTCCGCTTATAATTAAAACTCGATCGTCAGTTGCGTCAGTTCCTTTTAATGTCGCCATTACATTACCTAATTGACTGTCGTTTTTTATACGTCTTCCATCAGCTTTAATTGTAAAATAATCAATTTCCGAAGTTAATCTTCCATTAGATAATTTAGCATAGTTATCAAATTCCGATTTTACCCATCGTTGTGCTGCTCCAATTCCTCTTGTGGAACTTTTGGTATCGCTTAAAGTGTGTCGAGTACCAAAAGAAACTAATCTTTTTACTGTAGCTTCCATATTCTCCGAACTTATCTCCGAAACCATTTTTTTTATTTCGGGGTCATATATTGCAACTTGACCAAAAGTGGTATTTATTGTTACGAATAGAAGTAGGATATTTAAAATAGAAATTGATTTCATTTTTTTAGTTGTTACCTTTAAATAAAGTAGTTAGAATTCAAATATACAAATAATTAAGAATCTATTTTTAAATGAAATTATTTTGTTTCTGAATAATCCAAATCTTTAATTCTATTTCAATAGCATTCAATTTCGTACCTTTGTACTTTAGAAAATTAGAATAATGATTGAAATAGGAAAATACAATACGCTCACCATATTAAGAGATACTAAAGTTGGTTTATTTTTAGGGAATCCTCAAGAAGATCCTGAAGGAATAAACGATATCCTCTTACCTAATAAATATGTGTCAAATAAATTTGAAATTGGTGATGAATTAACGGTTTTTGTTTATTTAGATCATGAAGAACGACCAGTTTCAACAACCCTTGAACCTTACATACTACTTAATGAATTTGCTCTTTTGCGTGTAAATTATGTGAACCAAATTGGTGCTTTTATGGATTGGGGAATGGAGAAAGACATTTTAGTGCCTTTCAAAGAACAAGCTCGCCCAATGGAAAAAGGAAAACGCTATTTGGTTTACCTTTATATGGACGAAAAAACGAATCGGTTGGTAGCTTCAAGTAAAACCAATCAGTTTTTAAACAACGATCATTTAACCGTTGAAAAAGGCGAAGAAGTTGACTTAATAGTTTCTCATATTACAGAAATAGGAATTAACGTAATCATAAACGAACAACACAAAGGCTTGATTTATAAAGATGAAGTTTATGACGATTCTATTCGAACTGGGGATAGATTACGTGGCTATATTAAAACAATTCGTCCCGACAATAAAATAGACGTTGCCTTACAAATTCAAGGTTATCAAAGTATTGAGCCAAACGCACAATTAATTCTAGAAGAGTTAAAAGCGAGTAGGGGTTTTTTAAGATTGACTGATAATTCTCACCCTGAGGATATTAAAACAGTTTTAAAAATGAGTAAAAAAACCTTCAAAAAAGCTATAGGTGCTCTTTATCGCGAAAAAGTAATCGAAATAAAAGAAGACGGAATTTATTTAATTAAAGAATAATCCTAAAGTCATATATTCAATTAATCACCTTAATATTTGGATTGATTTTAAGTAATTGTTGAATAAAAATTTCTTCTTGATTTGGAGAAATATAAATATCATCAAAACTATTATAATGAATTATAAGCCCTTTTGTATCCAATGCAGGTTTATAGGTTACTGGCACAATTATGCCAGAATGATGTTCGATTTTTCTAATGGAATTAATATTGATTTTCCCTCGAAAAGGACCTGAATAATAATACAAGATTTCTTCATTAATATTGTATTTTGTATCTAATAGAATCCAAATTATCATAGAAATAATTCCTATCATAATTATATTAAAAATGTAAATTGGAGGTGCTTCAGCTTCTGGTTTTTCAATAAAAACAATAATAAGGAGCCCTAATGCAATTATCCACAATATTGCACATGAAAAGATATTTTTTGAAGAAACAAAAGTTTTCAATTTAGAAAGATTTTGTCAAGGATAAAGTAACTCCACTACTTGGTGGAACAAATCTACAAATACCTCCAGCGCAAACTAATCCACCGCGTTGTCTTCCGTAACTCAAAGCAATTCTTGTACTACCTTTAGTATATGCAGTTCCTAAATTGTAGAAATGAATCTTAAAATGATCGCTAACATCATCAATTAAATTAGAATTTTTATCAAATCCATAATTGTACATGTCCGAAACATAAAACGACCAATTTAAATTATGATTGTACTCAACCAGCATTGAAGCCCAATTTTTTCTGTCAGAATCGGCCCACATATGTTCTGCTGCAATTCTCACAGATTTAGCATTTGTTAATTTATAAGATATTTCTGGGGCAATAATAAACGAATTTACTTGAATATTCAATGAAGCAGCAATCAACTGGTGGTCGTAAAATTGATTAATAAAAACGATACTTCCTTGTAAATTTGAATTGAACTTTTTTGAAATCTCAAGATTATAATCTGAAAAATATTTTTTTCCTGTTCCAAGAAAATCTGTTTTATAATCGGGTGGATATATTGTATAATCACCACTCAAGTTAAACCAATTAGAAGCATTTAATGCGATTTTTGTACCATATTTACCACCAAGCGAAGAGCCTTTCTTAAATTCATAGAAAAAATCAATTTGTCCTCCAATTTCTCCTGCTTTTGCAATTCCATTATCAG
This sequence comes from Bacteroidota bacterium, assembly GCA_947488545.1. GTDB lineage: Bacteria > Bacteroidota > Bacteroidia > Flavobacteriales > Flavobacteriaceae > Flavobacterium. The sequence continues at coordinate 13,269 of CANKZE010000031.1, read as the reverse complement.
AAACTATACTTACACTTTTTTGAGCTTGAAAAACATAGATATTAGCTAAATTTGAGTGGTGTTGTTTTGTTAAACTTGGAACAAAATTCATCATTCTATCATTAAATGCTAAACTTGTTTGTTCAGGTGAAAACACTTCTGGATTTCTTTCAGATAGAAAATTCATGTTTTCGATCCTTCTAAGTGATACGTCTAAACCAATTCCTTTTTTGGAATAACCAAAATTGGTAAGAATTGCACTTCCTGGCTTTACAAATGTATTACTAACAGTTATTGGATATAAAATAGCATCATCTGTTTTGTAATTATACTCTGAATTTATATAAAATGATTGATGACTATAATTAAATCTCCCGGCAAATGAATTGGTGAGCTCTTTGAAATTTGAGTTTTCAAAGGTTGTTTTTTCATCCCTTCCTACATATGAAAATCCTAATGAGAATTCAGAATTTTCCATTTTTAAAATCCCAGACATATTTATATCAGAGTTAAAACCATATATTGTCCCTTTTGAAACATCAAATCCTGTTCTTTGGTTTCCGTATAATCCTGTAAATGATAAATTTTCAGTTGGACGTAAAACGATTTTCCCGCCTCGAATAGCATTATTTATTCCTAATGAACGGTCTTCCCAGCTTCTTAATAAAAGTCCACTTCCAAATTGTTCGTAAAAATATCCTGCCGTAACGTCTATTTTTTCTGTTTTATAATTTACAAAGTAAGTACCTAAATTGGTTTTTATATATTTTGGATTGAAATTTAAAAGTGGCTGTGGATCGTATGATTCTGCTTGGATCCCAGCTGTCCATTTTCCATAATTGTAATTCACTAATAAGTAATTATTTGATCTAATAGGATTATCAGGATGATTAATTCCTCTTTCTACATCGTTTAAATACCATTGAGAATTAGATTCTAACCCTCCAAAAAACCTTCCTTTTGTTTTTTCTTCCTTAGTAGTGTTTTGAGAAAATATAGATATTGAACTGCAAATTGCAATTAATAGTAGCAACTTTTTCATTTTATAAACTTTTTAATTTTTCAAAAAATTCACTTTCTCCTCCAGGAGAGTGGCCATTTTGAACGTAAACTATTTCATTGTTTTTAACCACAACTGTATAAGGCACATTTGCAATTGATAAACTTCTTTTGAATTCTTGATTCGTGTCTAATAGAATTTTGTACTCCCAATCTTTACCATTTACCATTGGTTTTACTCTTTTTTCTGTTCTTGAATCATCTACTGAAACTGCAATTAATTCTATATTTATTTTTTGTTTCCAATCGCCATAAACTTCACTAATTGCATCTAATTCCTGTACACAAGGCGCACACCATGTTGCCCAAAAAGCATAGACATATAGAACATCTTTTTTCTGAAAATCTAAATTAGTGTTTACCAATTCCCCTTTAAGGTTTTTTATTTTAACATTTGGGAGTTGGTGTTGTGAGTAACCCACAAAACTGATTAAAGTTATTAGAATCAATAGTATTTTTTTCATCTTTTGGCGTAGTTTTAATTTTGTAAATGCAAATAAAGAATAAATATTGCATTTATTTAAAAAAAATTAGTTTATTTGTAATATAAAATTTTAAAAAACTTCTAGATATGAAAAAATTACATTTATTATTAGCCTTTTTAACTTTCGGATTATTTATTTCTTGTAGCAAAGAAGAAAATAATTCTGGTGGTTCAGCAATTCAGTCAATTACTATTACAGCCAACCCTTCTGAAGCTTATGTTGGTGACAACATTCAATTTACAGTTAAAGGTAATAATAATGTTGATGTTACTGGTACAGCAGTTATTTATGTAAATGCAGCGCCTATTGTAAACAATTTCTTTACAACTACAGCTGCTGGGACACTTTCGGTTTATGCTGTATATCAAGTTTCTAGTACAGTTTCTTTAACTTCTCCTACAATTCAAATTCCAGTTACCCAAGGAATTAATTTTAATAAAAGAGTATTAATTGAAGATTATACAGGTACATGGTGCCAATTTTGTCCACGTGTATCGTATTCAATTAGTCAAGTTCGTGCACAAACCAATGATGCAGTCGTAGTTGCTATTCATAGATCTTCTGGTAGTGCTATTGATCCTTATAATTTTAGTGCAGCCTCTGTTTTAGAATCTATGATTGGACTTAATGGCTATCCTACAGGAATGATAAATAGAAAAACAGATTGGACTTATCCAGAAAATAATAACATAGCTCAAGTAGTTAATTTAACAAATGGAACAAATCCTAGAATTGGATTAGCAATGACCAACTCAGTAAATTCTGCTAATGGAAATGTAACTGTTCAGGTTAATGTGAAATTCGGTAAAAATTTCTCAGGTTTAAAATTAGTTGTATATGCATTAGAAGATAATTTATTATACAATCAAACTAATTCTACGAGCTTTTATGGCGGTGTAAATCCAATTGTTGGTTTTAATCATAAAGATGTATTGAGAGCCTTTTTAACCACAAGTATTTTAGGTGATGATATTCCTGGAGCAACTACTGTAAACGGTGTATATACAAGAACGTTTGTTTATAATTTAGGTGGAGCTCAAGCAGCAAATATCCATTTTGCAGCTTTTGTTGTTGATTCTGCAGGTAATGCATTAAACTCAAGAGACGCTTTAACTAATGAAACTCAAACTTTTGAAGTTCAATAATTAGAACATTTAATATAAAAAAAAGAGGCTTTTAAGCCTCTTTTTTTGTGGCCTCAATTTTTTATAATTTAGCCAATTAATTATTATTTATTCAATAGTCGATAAAAAGTAAAAAATGACTTAATTTTACACAAAATAGTTTTGATCATGAATAATATAGACTGGAAAACAGCAAAAGAATTTGAAGATATAACCTATAAAAAATGCAATGGAGTAGCCAGAATTGCATTCAATCGACCTGATGTTAGAAATGCATTCCGACCAAAAACAACTTCGGAGTTGTATCAAGCATTTTACGATGCTCAAGAGGACACCTCAATTGGTGTAGTTTTACTTTCCGCAGAAGGGCCTTCGAGTAAAGATGGAGTTTATTCTTTTTGTAGTGGTGGCGATCAAAATGCTCGTGGACATCAAGGATATGTAGGTGATGATGGTCAACACCGATTAAATATTCTAGAAGTTCAGAGATTAATTCGATTCATGCCTAAAGTCGTAATTGCAGTAGTTCCAGGATGGGCGGTTGGCGGCGGGCATAGTTTGCACGTTGTTTGTGATATGACTTTAGCAAGTAAAGAACATGCGATTTTTAAACAAACCGATGCTGATGTAACTAGTTTTGATGGAGGTTATGGGTCGGCATATTTGGCTAAAATGGTAGGTCAAAAAAAAGCCCGTGAAATTTTCTTTTTAGGAAGAAATTATTCCGCACAAGAAGCAATGGATATGGGAATGGTAAATGCAGTAATTCCTCACAATGATTTAGAAGCTACCGCTTATGAATGGGCGCAAGAAATATTACAAAAATCGCCAACATCAATAAAAATGCTAAAATTTGCTATGAACCTTACTGATGACGGAATGGTTGGTCAACAAGTCTTCGCTGGTGAAGCAACAAGGTTGGCTTATATGACAGAAGAAGCCAAAGAAGGTAGAAATGCATTCCTTGAAAAAAGAAAACCCAATTTCGAGAAAAAATGGTTACCATAATTAGTTTGAAGTCAATTTTTTAACTGGTTTATGTTTCTAATATCTATAATTTTATAATTATGAAGAAGATAATAATTTTTTGTTTTCTATTGTTTACGGTTGTTGCTTCTTATGCTCAAGATAAGAATGTTAGTAAAGAAAATAAAGTTTGCATTTCAATGCATTATATTGGGAATAACCGAAATAATAATTTTGTAAGTGATAATTTTAATGGAATTGTAGGTGTCGATGCCAAATACAAGTTTTACAACAATCATAATTATAGTATTCAAGCCGGATTAGGATTGGATTATTTTGAAGGAAGAAAAGTTGATAACCAATTTAAATTAGAAAATTCATTGATGATCACTCCAAATATTGGGATTGTTTTTGAAGGAAGCAAAGTATTTCATCCCTTTTTAAATATAGGATATTCCTTATTTACTGCTAAATATCAACTTCAACAGTCGTTTAATGTATCCGATCCTTTTGATCCCATTTTCTCGCCGATTCAAAGTACATTAGCCTATAACTTTGACAGTTTTACTATTAATCCAGGTTTGCAACTTTATATAAATAAAAGCATGTATTTTCAAACAGATTATAAGTACTTACCTATTGGATCGAATATTAATGTTCATTTAATTTCAATAGGATTTGGATTAACATTATAATATTTAAAATAAAATGAAACACTGGATTCAAGCTGCACGTTTAAGAACTTTGCCATTATCGGTATCAGGTATTATTGTGGGTAGTTTTTACGCTATGTCACAAGCCCTCTTCAATTGGAATATTGTAATTTTAGCGCTTTTAACTACTTTAGGATTTCAAGTATTATCTAATTTTGCAAACGACTACGGTGATGGAATCAAAGGAACTGATAACGAAGATCGTGTTGGGCCCAAGCGAGCCATTCAAAGTGGTGTAATTTCTCCTAAAGAGATGAAAAACGCTTTAATAATCACTTCTTTATTAACGCTAGTCTCTGCAATTGCGCTAATTTATGTCGCATTTAAAGATCATAATCTGCTATTTTCCTTTATTTATTTACTTCTTGGGATTCTAGCAATTGCCTCCGCAATTCGATATACAGTTGGAAATTCAGCCTATGGATATAGAGGTTTCGGAGATTTATTTGTTTTTATTTTTTTCGGTCTGGTTAGTACTTTAGGGATCTATTTTATGTTTGCTAAAGAAATGGATTGGTTGTTAATTTTACCAGCAACTTCTATAGGATTTTTAAGTGTCGCTGTCTTAAATTTGAATAATATGAGAGACGAAGAATCGGATAGAAAGTCAAATAAGAATACTATTGTGGTAAAAATGGGAGCCGAAAATGCAAAAGTTTACCATTACTTTCTTATCATTTCAGCGATGATTTTAATGTTAGTATTCTCTTATTTTAAAGATTTTACTTTTGATCAATACTTATATGTAATTGCTTTTATTCCACTTTTAAAACACTTAAAAACGGTTTACACCAATAAAAATCCGAAAGAATTAGATCCAGAATTAAAAAAAGTGGCTTTAGGTACTTTTGCTTTATCAGTTTTATTGTCTCTGAGTATGATTTATTTTTTCCAAGATTTATTCGTGAACCTATTTTTAGGAGGTAGATAATTATTTAATTTATTATAAAATGAAAATTACTTTTTACGGACATGCCTCTTTAGGTATTACTATTGCTGACATTCACATCATTGTTGATCCATTCATTTCTGCGAATCCAAAGGCATCACATATCGATATAAATAGCTTGGAAGCGGATTATATTTTGCTTAGTCACGCCCATCAAGATCACATTTTAGATGTTGAAGCTATCGCAAAAAGAACCAATGCTGTAATTGTTTCCAATGCTGAAATCGCTACCTATTATGGTAAAAAAGGATTTCAATCGCATCCAATGAATCATGGCGGGAGTTGGAATTTCGAATTTGGGAATTTAAAATATGTAAATGCTATCCACTCTAGCTCTTTTCCAGACGGAACTTATGGAGGAAATCCTGGTGGTTTTGTAATTGAAGGCGAGAGAAAAAACATCTATATTGCGGGCGATACGGCACTAACTATGGATATGAAGCTAATTCCAATGCGAACCAAACTAGATTTAGCTATTTTACCAATAGGAAATAACTTTACAATGGATATTGAGGACGCAATTATAGCTTCTGATTTTGTGGAATGCGATAAAATTTTAGGTTACCATTACGATACTTTCGGTTATATCGAAATAAATAAAGACCAAGCAATCAAGAAATTTTTCGATAAAGGCAAAGATTTAATGCTTTTAAATATCGGAGACGGTATAGAATTGTAATTTAATTTGAAAATTTGAAAGCGTCTTACCACAAATATATTTTAGATTTTAAACAACCGTCAGGGACTTCTCGTGGGGTAATGACGCATAAAGAAACGTGGTTTTTTATCATTGAAAATAATCAGAAAAAAGGAGTAGGCGAGTGCGGGATTCTCCGTGGGTTAAGTTGCGACGACCGACCAGATTATGAAGAGAAATTAGCTTGGACTTGTGCGAATATTCATCTTGGTGTTGACCTACTTTGGGAGGCATTAATTGAGTTTCCATCAATACAATTTGGAGTCGAAATGGCATTCCAATCATTGGCAAGTGAAAACCCTTTTTTACTCTTTCCTTCTTCCTTTACAGATGGTCAAAAATCAATTCTAATTAACGGGTTAATTTGGATGGGAAACGAAGCTTTCATGAAGCAACAAATCGAGGTAAAATTAGCTGAAGGTTTCCATTGTTTAAAACTCAAAATTGGAGCCATAGATTTCGATGAAGAATTGAAATTATTAGGCTATATTCGACAAAATTTCACTCCAGAGGAAGTCGAAATTAGAGTGGATGCAAACGGTGCTTTTAACAAAAGTGAAGCTTTAAATAAATTAAATCAATTATCTGGTTTTAAATTACATAGTATTGAACAACCAATACAAAAAAACAATACTGACAGTATGTCAGAGTTGTGTAAATCGACCCCAATTCCTATCGCTTTAGATGAAGAGCTAATTGGCGTGTTTTCATTGGAAGATAAAGAACAATTATTGCTTAAAATAATGCCCCAATACATCATTTTGAAACCTAGTTTTGTAGGTGGTTTTCGAGGTACAAACGAGTGGATTTTATTGGCTGAAAAATACAATATTAAGTGGTGGATTACTTCTGCTTTAGAAAGTAATATTGGTTTAAATGCAATTGCACAATGGACTTTTTTAAAGGATAATTTGATGCCTCAAGGACTCGGAACGGGAGCTTTATATACTAATAATTTTGATTGCCAATTAGAAGTTTCGAAAGGACAATTGTGGTTTAATAATGTTAAAGAATTTCATTTCGATTTTATAGAATATTAATTTGTATATTTGAATTTATTAATCCTAAAATTTTATGTTTTTATGAAGAATTTATTTTGGTCCCTAGGTTTAGTTTTTTGTTCTATTTCATTTTGTAATGCTCAAAAAGTTTTTGTTACTGAATATGAAAATCAAGCGGCTGTGAAAGTTTTTGCTGTTGATTATGAAAATCAAGCTGATTTATTAGTTTACAAAGTGAATTATGAAAATCAGGCAGGTAAGAATAACGGCAAATGGTTTTTTACAAAATATGAAAATCAAGCCAAAAAGAAATTGTACTTCGTAAGATATCAAAATCAAGCGGATTTAAAAATCTTTTTCGTAGAATATGAGAATCAAGCGGGTTGGAGAAATAAATCTAAACAATACTTACTTTACTAATAAGTTCAAATCACAATATCATTTATAAAAAATGGGTTTAATAAAAATATTTTCTGGAAGCGAAGTTTTAGCTTTAGCTCTTCAAGAAAAAATCGAAGCTGTTGGTGTTACAACAGTGAAAAAAGACAACATTCAATCGGCAAGGTTGGCTGGTTTTGGCAATTCTGATTTGGCCGTGGAACTATTTATCCAAGAAGTAGATTTCGGTAAAGCCAATCCTGTTATTGAAGAATTCCGAATGAGTATTTAATATGGCCCCTACTTTTCAATTGACTATATCTGATTTTAATCTATCTTTGCGCCTTTAAAATCAAAAAATAAAAAATGATTACAGTCAATGATATTTCTGTTCAGTTTGGTGGAACTACTCTTTTTAGCGATGTAACTTTCTCGATTAATGAAAACGATAAAATTGCCCTTATGGGTAAAAATGGCGCTGGAAAATCTACATTACTAAAAATAATTTCTGGCCAAAGCAAACCTTCAACCGGAAATATCTCTGCACCAAAAGAAGCTGTAATTGCCTATTTGCCTCAGCATTTACTTACCACTGACGGAGCTACTGTTGTGGAAGAAGCTTCAAAAGCGTTTGGTGAAATTTTTTCTATGAAATCAGAAATCGATGCTATAAACGAGCAGTTAACTGTTCGCACCGATTATGAAAGTGACGATTACATGAAATTGATTGAAAGAGTTTCTGACCTAAGTGAAAAATACTACGCAATTGAAGAAGTGAATTATGAAGCTGAGGTGGAAAAAATCTTATTCGGATTAGGTTTCTTGCGTGAAGATTTTACGCGTCAAACCTCTGAATTTTCTGGTGGTTGGAGAATGAGAATCGAATTGGCGAAAATCCTTTTAAAAAAACCAGATCTTATTTTGCTTGATGAGCCTACCAACCACATGGATATTGAAAGTATTCAATGGCTGGAAGATTTCTTGATAAATTCTGCTAAAGCGGTTGTGGTTATTTCTCACGATAGGGCTTTTGTGGATAACATTACCAATAGAACTATTGAGGTGACTATGGGGAGAATTTACGACTATAAAGCCAAATATTCTCATTACCTAGAACTTAGAAAAGACCGCCGAATTCACCAACAAAAAGCCTACGATGAACAACAAAAAATGATTGCTGATAATAGAGCGTTCATCGACCGATTTAAAGGTACGTTTTCAAAAACGGATGCCGTTCAATCGAGAGTGAAAATGCTTGAAAAATTGGTAATTGTTCAGGTGGATGAAGTAGATACTTCAGCATTAAAATTAAAATTCCCTCCAGCCGCTCGTTCTGGTCAATATCCAGTAATCGTTAAAGAATTGTCTAAATCATATGGCGATCATGTGGTTTTTGAAAATGCCAATATGGTAATTGAACGCGGACAAAAAGTTGCATTTGTAGGTAAAAATGGTGAAGGTAAATCTACAATGATCAAAGCCATAATGAAGCAAATTGAAATTAATGGCGGTAGCGTTGAAATTGGTCATAATGCTCAAATAGGTTACTTTGCCCAAAATCAAGCCGCTTTATTAGATGAAAATGCAACTATTTTTGAAACAATAGATAATATTGCAGTGGGTGATGTTCGAACAAAAATTAAAGATATTTTGGGAGCTTTTATGTTTCATGGTGATGACGTTACCAAAAAAGTAAAAGTACTTTCTGGAGGTGAAAAAACGCGTTTGGCTATGATAAAATTATTGCTTGAACCGGTCAATTTACTTATTCTTGATGAGCCTTCGAATCACTTGGACATGAAAACTAAAGACATCATTAAAGACGCACTTCGTGATTTTGATGGAACTTTAATTCTAGTTTCTCACGATAGAGATTTCCTTGATGGTTTAGCAACCAAAGTTTTCGAATTTGGGAATAAAAGAGTAAAAGAACATTTTGAAGATATTACTGGTTTCTTAGCTCACAAAAAAATGGAATCATTGCGAGAAATCGAAAAGTAATTTGAATTTATAATAAAAAAAGCCCCGCAATTGCAGGGCTTTTTTTTGTTTATTGTAGTTTTATTCTACATAAATTTTCTGATTAGAATTTACTCTATTTCCTTTGATTGAAACGATATAAACGCCACCATTTTGAATCGGATTGATAGCAATCGAATTTTCAGAATCTATTAAACTGACAGTTCTATTTTCTACTAATTTTCCGTCCAAACTGTAAATTAATAAAGATGCATTCTCTAAATTTGTATTAGAATTAATGGTTATCAAACCATTTTTTGCGTTTTTTGAATTCACGAAAAAACTAGAATTAAATTCTAAATTCGAAGTTCCTAAAGTCAAATCATTCCAAGATTTCGAACTTTTAACCAATCCAATCACTCCTGTGGGAATTGTAGAATAATTAGCTCTAAAATTCATTCTATCTATCGCTGTTAAATAATCTGTTGTTCCAGCTCCTCCATCTGAAGTTTGAATTGTAGTAGTTGGTTCTGAAGCAGCCATATTTGAATCAACAAATAAGCTAACTAAATCGTCATTTAAACCTGGATTAAAGGTGTATTTCATCACCAAAAGATGATTTTGATTATATGTCAATGCAGACGATAATACTTTGGCTCCAGATCCTTTTTGCATAAAAATGACAAACCCACCGCCAGAATTATATGCCCCAATTCTAAAAGCAGTATTGTAATTTCCTGAACTCATCACTCTAAAAAAATCTTGCGATGCAGAGCCCCCTGGGTCATTTACAGCAGCTGAAAAATTAACTACAAAACTGATGTAAATAGTACCACTAGAAACACCTGTAAATGTTGTACCAACTGCATCTTGATTGCTTGAAATTGATAATGATTTTGCAGCACTACCATAATTCGGATACGAAACAGTATTGTTAACAATTGATGAACTTACGCACCCAAATCCAGTGCAAGAACCTAAGCCACCATTTAAAGAAGAATTATTGGTCCACGAACCTTGTCCACTTAACGGTTGTCCGCTGCTATAGCTAGAAAAATCGTCGTTAAAAATAATTTGTGAAAACATTGCAAAACTATTTAGTAATGCTAACAATAGTAATTTTTTAGTCATAAATTTTTTAATTTTAGTTAAACAAAAGTAGGAAAAATAAATTAATTTTAATAAAACCTTACAAAAAGTAAGGAATAACTAATTACTTTTGTTGAAAATAAAATAAATTGAATTTATCTCAATACACAAAGGAGTTTTCCTACAATATTAAACTAGCTTATCCTGTAATTTTAGGGATGCTAGGGCATACCCTAATTTCAATTGTAGACAATATGATGGTCGGTAATTTGGGCTCCACCGAATTGGCTGCAGTTTCCCTTGGTGGTAGTTTCGTTTTTATTGGAATGTCACTCGGAATCGGATTTTCAACCGCTATAACTCCTCTAGTTTCTATGGCAGATGCCGAAAAAGACGATAATAAATTACGTTCTGTTTTTCATCATGGACTACTTTCATGTGTCATTTTAGGGGTTTTTATTTTTACATTAATTGTTTTGGCTAAGCCAATAATGTATTTAATGCACCAACCAAAAGAAGTGATTGATTTAGCGAGTCCTTATATTGATTGGGTAGCTTTTTCATTAATTCCAGTAATCATTTTTCAAGGTTACAAGCAATTTGCCGACGGATTATCTAGAACTAAATATTCCATGTATGCCATATTTATGGCCAATATTGTCCATATAATAATCAATTACATGCTGATTTATGGTTTCTGGATATTTCCAAAATTAGGAATTATCGGTGCGGCACTTGGAACAGTAATTTCTAGGATATTAATGGTTGTTTTCATGCATTTTATCATGAAAAATAATGCCCAATTGAATCCCTACTTTAAGAATTTTAGTTTCCGAGAAATAAAAAAATCAATGCTCAAAAAAATTGCCAGTCTCGGAATTCCATCAGCAATGCAAATGTTATTTGAAGTAGCACTTTTCACAGCGGCAATTTGGTTGTGTGGATCTATAGGAAAAACAACTCAAGCTGCCAATCAAATCGCTCTTACTTTGGCTACAACCACTTTTATGTTTGCAATGGGACTAAGCGTTACTGCAACCATTCGCGTAGGAAATAACAAAGGGTTAATGGATTATAAAAATCTAATCATCGTTGCAAGATCAGTATTTCTACTTGCAATTATTTTAGAAACGATCTTCGGACTTCTATTTGTTATTTTACATAACTTTTTACCGCATTTGTTTCTTAATATGGAGAATGTAAATCAAGTAATCGAAAATAAAGAAGTAATAATTATTGCTTCAAAATTACTTTTAGTAGCCGCCGTTTTCCAAATTTCCGATGGTATTCAAGTAGTAGTGCTGGGTGCTTTGCGTGGGTTGCAAGACGTGAAAGTACCAATGTATATAACCTTTTTTGCCTATTGGGTAGTTGGATTTCCAATTTCTTTTTACTTAGGAAAATATACCGAATTGAAAGCAGTAGGAGTCTGGATCGGACTTTTAGCCGGATTGTCAACCGCAGCTTTATTTTTGTATCTTCGCTTTCACAAATTAACAAAACAACAACTTCAAAAATCAATTAATTAAATTTATATCAAATGGTAATCTTAATCATAATTATTGGAATTATTTTATTCTTAATAGGATCTTCGTTGTCGAATAGTACTTCAACAATATCAAAATTTGCTCGTCCGTTCAAAGTAGCTGCTGTCATAGCTATAGCTTTAGGATTAATGTCTTCTATGTTCAAGCAAATTGATGCAGGTGAAGTTGGGGTACAGTCACTTTATGGAAACGTTCAGCCCGATATTTTAGAAAGTGGCTTGCATGTGATTAATCCACTTATGGATGTCACTGAATTTGATATTCAAACTCAAAATTATACCATGTCGGCAATCCACGGTGAAGGAGCTCAAGAAGGAGACGACGCCATTCGCGTATTGTCAAACGATGGACTGGAAGTAGTGATCGATTTAACCGTTTTATATCGTGTTTCTCCTACTGAATCTCCAAAAATTTACAAACAAATTGGTGTCAATTACATCGATAAAATTGTACGTCCTGTAACTAGAACCCGTATTCGTGACAACGCAGTTTATTATGATGCAGTAGCATTGTATTCCACTAAAAGAAACGAATTCCAACAACGAATTTATAAAAGTATAGAAGAAGATTTCAAAAAAAGAGGACTTGTATTAGAACAACTTTTAATCAGAAATATCAACCTTCCAGCTTCTGTTAAATTGTCTATAGAAAGTAAAATTAATGCCGAACAAGATGCGCAAAAAATGACATTCGTACTTCAAAAAGAAAAACAAGAAGCCGAACGTAAAAGAGTAGAAGCACAAGGTATCGCCGACTATCAAAGGATTATTGCACTTGGTTTGACCGATAAACAATTGCAATACGAACAAATAAAAGCCCAAAAAGAATTGGCCGCTTCACCAAATACCAAGATAATTTTTATGAATGGAAAAAATTCTCCAGTCATTTTATCAGATAAATAAAATTTAAAGAAATAAAACATGGAATTACCTAAATTTTTACTTGGTGACAACACCGATTTTCCAGACGACATTTTCGTTATTCACCTTGATTATCCTCGTTTTATCATCAATCTAAACGACGATGAGGTGGAATTTATGGAAGAACCAGAAGACCTTGACGAAGCAGAACTCAATGCCGAAATGGAAGGTTTAATAGTTCAAGCCAATGAATTTTACGATCGTGAAATGGAACGATACGAAAAAGAATAACAATTCAATTCTAAACTAAGCTGCATCTATTTGCAGCTTTTTTTTGGAGCCACTTCCGGCTTTCCACTCCAAGCCCTTGCTTAAAAAACGAGTTTAGCTAGAGTAAAAAGGAGCTTCTCCCGAAGCGTCGGGAGTCGCTCTTTTTCCCCTGCAAAACTAAGTTTTTAAACCT
>CANKZE010000030.1 GCA_947488545.1 Bacteroidota bacterium | reverse complement strand
TAAGACAAAGAAACTGCCTAAACTAGAAGCGATGACAATTCCGAATGAAGAAAGGAAAAATTCAGATAGTGAAATAGGCAATAACGAAGCTCCTAAAATGACAACAGCTACACCTAAACTTGCACCAGAACTCAATCCTAAAACGTACGGCCCTGCAAGCGGATTTCTAAATAGTGTTTGCATTAATAAACCACTAATAGAGAGTCCAATACCAATTAATATTGCAACTATAGCTTTAGGTAATCTGTAATTCAAAATAATGTAATTCCACGACTCTTTACTGCACGATCCATGAAGCAAACTAGTGTAAACATCCTTTATTGGAATGTTTATCGAACCCAAACTAATATTCAATAAAAACAAGAATGCTACCCCAATTATTAGGATAGAAAACAGTAAGGTTGTATTGTATTTAGTATTCAATTTATTCTAACTTTTTAAAGAAAAAAGGGTTGTAGTTTGGAAGTAATTCAGGGTGAAATATCTTTATTAAATCCTTCAAAACCAAATCGGGGCGGGCAGAAGCCAATTCGAAATAGACAATTCCACCTTTTGGCCCTTTATTTACTGCATACGAATATACTTTTTTATTTTTAAAACTTGCAAATTCAGTGTAATGAGAACTGCTTTCACTCATTTGCTTAAGCGAAGAAAAATCACCTGGAGCTATCCAAAATTCAGCATTTTGACCTTTTTCAAATACCTTTTCAAATGGCAAACTCAAACTCCCAAATCCTATAGTTTCTTTCCATAAATAGTTGGCCTTGGCATCTCTTAAAAATATCGAAGCCCAGCTTTGCCCTTGCGGAACATACCATTGATCTTGGTACATCGCTCCACATATAACTGTTGGGCTTATGGTAGTTTTATTAGCTAAAGCCAATGCATTGTTGTAATTTTTTTCAATAGAAGTGAAGAGGGCATTGGCCTTGGTATCTAAATTATACAATGCACCAAAAAACTTAATCCACTCGGCTTTTCCTAACGGAGATTGCTCCGTCCAATCACCATTTATTAATACATTCAATCCGCTTTTCTTCAAATTATCAATTGTAGAATTGTTATTATTGATACCAAAAGTTACAATCGCATCTGGTTTTATATCGATTAAAACTTCGGTATTCAAACTTTCATTGACACCCACTTCGTGAACTTTTCCAGCGTCAATTCGTTTTCTAGTTTTGGAAGATGAAATAAAGTTGGTACTTGGAAATCCGATTAAGGTATTTTCGACACCGAGCATTTCAAGGGCAGGAATATGAGTGGTTGAGGTCACCACAATAGTTTGAATAGGCACTGAAATTACTGGAAATTCTTTCAAGCTATCAGGAACAATTCCGTTTTTTTCTTTTAAAATATAAGTAAATCCTTTGGTGGCTTCCGGCCAAGGTTTAGTTACTTTCAATATTGTAAACCCTTTATATTGATACAATTCAAGTCCTTTAGCATACTTTACGCTATTGGCTACAGCCGAAAATTTAGTTTTCTCTTTGGCATCGTTTTGTTTACATCCAAATAGGAAGAACAGTGACAAAATTGTGAAAGAGTATAAAAAATTGGATTTCATAGAGTAATTTGAATTGTGGTACAAATGTAAAAGTTATGTTTGTTTTATTTACTGAAATCTAAAATATTATTAAAATAACCAAATCAAAACCCTATATTTGCGGTGTATTAAGGTTGCTGTTTTAAATTTTAAAATAGCATTAAAAGGGAAACAGGTGAATGAATTTAATCATAAATCCTGTGCTGTTCCCGCAACTGTAAGCTAATCAGCTTGTTGTTATCTACAAAACCACTGTTTTAATTGTAGATTTTGAATTTAGATTATAGATTTTTCCAATCTTAAATCAAAAATTAGAAATCTAAAATGGAATGGGAAGGTCAACAACAAGACGCAAGCCAGGAGACCTGCCTATTACGTCGAGTATCAAACTTTCGGGAAAAAAGGTTTGGGTATGGTAAATTCTATACTTTTCTCCCCATTTTATTAAGATTATTTTACTGTATAATGAAGAAAAAAGTAATTCACTTTGGTGTATTTGCATTGTTGTTTTGTATTACTACTTCTGCGCAAGAAGTTGAAAATCAATTGAAAGAAGTCGTAATCTCCGACTCGAAATTTGCGTTAGCGAAAGAAAAATCAGGAAAGGTAATTGTAAAAATTACCGCTGATGAATTAGCTAAAAAACCAGGGCAATCTATTGCTTCTATTTTAAGTACAGTTGTAGGAGTAGAAATTAACGGAAATCAGAGTAGCGGAGGTAAAAATCTAGGAACTTACATTCGTGGTGGCCGAAATCATCAAACTTTAATTATAATTGATGGAGTTCCTGTAACTGATGCTTCTGGAGTTAATTTAGAATACGATTTACGATATGTTTCTGCCGAACAAGTAGAAAGTATCGAGGTTATGAAAGGCGCTGCGAGTACACTTTATGGTTCTGGTGCTGCGACTGGAGTAATCAATATTACTTTAAAAAAAGCCAGTAAAAAGGATTTAACAGGAAATACCTATTTTAGTTTGGGAACACAAACCACTGCCGATAATGTGAATTACCGCCCTCAAGATTTCAATCAAGGGGTTAGTTTGAATGGAACTATTGGGAAAATCAATTATTTAGCGATGTTTAATAGCATTGAAACCAAAGGGATTTCTGAAGCACAAGGCAACAATTTTGAAACCGATCAATTCTCAAAGATTTCAGCTTTAATGAAAATTGGCTTTAAGCCAAATACCAAATTCTCATTTGATTTCTTTACCAATTTTGATAAGATCAAAAATAACTACGATGGATTTTATGATAATTTCACTTCTGCAGACACACCTTTAAATGTTGCAAAAACACAGCAATTCCGATTTGGATTTTCTCCAAAATACAAATACAAAAATGGAGAATTGGTTTTAAATTCAGGTTTTTCAATAAATGAAAGAAACTATACTTCATTGAATACTTGGTCGAATTCTATTGATAATAGTAGTTATATTTCCAAATCGGTTACTATCGATGCCTTTAATAAATACAATTTCTCCAATCAATTTTTTCTAATTTTAGGAACCCAATTTCAATTCAACGAAATGGATTCTCAAGCAGAATTAATAGCAAAGCAAAACGCTAAATTCAATTGGTTTGACACTTATGCTACTGTAGTATATAACTCTGATTTTGGTTTGAATATCAATGCTGGTGCCCGTTATGACAAACATTCTATTTATAACAATTATTCAGTTTATAACTTTAATCCATCTTATTCAATATCGAATATTGATCTTAAATTAATTGCTTCTTACAGCACTGCCTATATTACTCCGAGTTTGTACCAATTATTTTCGCCTTATGGGAATTTAGATTTAACGCCAGAGAAAAACAATACAATTGAATTAGGATTTGAAAAAGATTTATTGAATAAGAAAATCCAATTCAATACCGTTTGTTTTTATAGAGAAGAAAACAATTCAATTG
Organism: Bacteroidota bacterium; assembly: GCA_947488545.1. Lineage (GTDB taxonomy): Bacteria > Bacteroidota > Bacteroidia > Flavobacteriales > Flavobacteriaceae > Flavobacterium. The sequence goes on along the minus strand of CANKZE010000030.1, from coordinate 19,041 downwards.
GTTTTTATACCGATCCTGTGACTTTTGCCTCCAATTATGTAAATAGTGATGGTTCCTATAATGCAAAAGGAGTTGAGTCGATGGTTTCCTTTGTTGCTACAAACAATTTAAAGTTCAAAGCCAATTATACTTTTACAGAAGTTGAAGAGCCTCTGAAAAGGTTGATTCCAAAGCACAAGGCAAATGTTTCTATAGATTATGATTATTCCGACAAGGTAACTTTTAATTTATCTTATCAATACGTTGATTTTCGAAAAGACGTGTTTTTTGACGGTGGAACCTATCAAACAGTTCCAGTTCAATTGGACTCCTATCAATTGTTGAATGCAATGATAAATTTCAAAATTATCAAAAACAGATTCAATTTATTTGCAAGTGTTAACAACATATTAAATGCTAATTTCACTGAAAATATAGGCTATAGTACCCGCGGTAGAAATTTTAAAATAGGAATAAATATATTATTTTAGCATAGGCAGCAGGCAATAGGCTAAAGGCTAATGGATAAGATATTTTATTAAATTAATTTAATTGTTATTGTATTTGCCATTGTCATTACCATTGCCATTGTATATTTTTTAATTGTATCTTGTAACAAAATTAACCCTTCCTCGTCTTCCTTATATAACAGCCTCAAAACAAGTCAATGAATCAAAATGATTTTGTAAAATTAATTGCGCCATTTAAAGACAAACTTTTTCGTCTTGCCAAGAGATTGTTGGTAAGTACAGAAGAGTCGGAAGATGCTACTCAGGAGGTGATATTGAAATTATGGAATAACAAGGAGAACTTAGATTCTTATAAAAGTATTGAAGCTTTTTCAATGACAATGACCAAAAATTATTGTTTGGATCAGTTGAAAGCGAAGCGTTCGGGAAATTTAAAATTGGTTCACGATAATTATATTGACAGAGAGCCAAGTTTAGAAAACCAATTGGAAGCAAAAGATAGTTTGAATTGGGTTGAAAAAGCAATAAACGAATTGCCAGAACAACAAAAACTCATCATTCAAATGCGAGATATTGAAGAATATGAATTTGAAGAGATTGCCAAAATAATGGATATGAACGAAACGGCGATACGAGTCGCTTTGTCAAGAGCAAGGAAATCGATAAGAGCGTTTATGTTAAAAACAAATGATTATGGAATTAAATAGAATAGAAACTATTTTAGAAAAATATTTTCAAGGAGAAACCAGTGTTTCAGAAGAAAATGAATTAAAAAATTACTTTTCTTCATCAGATGTTGCGCAGCATTTGGAACAATACAAACCTTTATTTGGGTATTTCTCAGAAGCGAAAGAACAGGAGTTTAAGCAAACGATACCGCTACAAGCTAAAAAACGTAATGTTGCGTGGTTATCAATTGCAGCTTCGGTTTTAGTTTTACTTGGAATTAGCACTTTTACTTATTTACATCAACCGCAAGAACCGAATGATTTAGGAACCTATGATAGTCCAGAAGCCGCTTTTGAAGCTACTCAAAAAGCCCTTTCGATGTTATCTAAAAATGTAAATGTAGGAATTGAAAGTGTGTCTTATATTAACGAGTTTCAAAACTCAAAAGAATTAATTTTTAAAACAAAATAAACAAATAGAAATCATGAAAAAATTAGTATTAGTATTGATGTTTAGTGTATTGTCAACCGCTTTTTATGGTCAAGCGGCATTTGATAAATTTGACGGTCTGGATGATGTAACTTCAGTTATTGTAAACAAAAAAATGTTTGAAATGATGGGAAGCGTCAAAATGGAAAATAAAGATAAAGTCTCACAGCAATATTTGAGTTTGATAAAGAAACTAGACAATTTAAAAGTATTTACTACCAATAGCACCAGAGTAACTTCTGAAATGAAAGTTACGGCTGATAAATACATGAAATCGTCAGGATTAGAAGAATTAATGAGAATTAATGACGGTGGAAAAAACATTAAAATTTGGGTAAAATCAGGTTCAAAAGATTCTCAAATTAAAGAGCTTTTGATGTTTATGGAAGGTTCTTCAAAGGGTAATGAAACTGTTTTAATGTCTTTAACCGGTGATTTCGATTTGAATGAAATCTCAGTTCTCACAGACAAAATGAGGCTTCCTGGAGGCGATGAGTTGAAAAAGGCAACTAAAGGCAAAAAGTAGTAGTATGAAACGTATTTTAGGGTTATTGATTGTTGTAAGCACTTTATTTTCAAGCTGTAATGACGAACCATCTTTACAAAAATACTTCGTGGAAAACACGGAAAACAAGAACTTCGTAGCTTTAGATTTATCGCCAAAAATGTTGAATATTGATAGTTTAAAATTAACTTCAGAAGAAAATGCAGCTTTAAAATCATTTGAAAAAGTAAACATTCTAGCTTTTAAATTAAATGATAGTAATAAGTCTGAATTTGAAGCAGAGAGAGTTAAAGTTGGTGCAATCTTGAAAGAGGAAAAATACCAACAATTAATGAAATTTGGTTCTGGAAAAGATGGCGCTTCTGTTAGTTTTATTGGTGATACTGAACATATTGATGAATTTGTATTTTATGCAAATAATAAAGAAAATGGATTCGCTGTGGTAAGAGTTTTGGGAAAAGATATGAATCCTACAGGTATTTTTACTTTGATGTCGGTTTTAAAAAATGCTAATGTAGATTTGGAACAATTAAAGCCATTACAGCAAATGATTGCTAAATAATATTTTGAGTTGGTTATAATGAAAAAAGCGTTCCTATTTGGAACGCTTTTTTTTTATTTTTTGAAGTATTTAAATGGTACTAATAACATACCAAAACACTCTCCATCTTCTTTTCCTGTATGTTTGTGATGCATTTTATGCGCTCTTCTCACCGCTCTAGAATAGACGTTATTCGCATTTCTAAATAATTTAAATCTTTGGTGAATAAAAATGTCGTGAACAATAAAATAAACCAAACCGTAGGCAAAAATACCTAATCCAACCGCTAATCCTAAATCGAAAATTTCATATCTCCAAAGGAAGAAAAACCCCATGCTAACAACGGCATAGAAAATAAAAAACAAGTCGTTTCTTTCAAACCAAGAATCGTGATCTTTTTTATGATGATCAGCATGTAAAACCCACAAAAATCCGTGCATAATGTATTTGTGACTAAACCAAGCCATAAATTCCATAAAGAAAAAAGTAGCGAAAAAGACAACAATATAAATCCACATAATAGATTAATTTAAATAATATTTAATTTGTATGAAAAGTAACATTTGGCGAAAAGCCCGTATTTTTGATAATTTGAAACTCGAATTCTGGTATTTTTAATTTCAGCTGAGGGAGTATTTTTTAGTTTGGCAAGTAATTTTTTATAGTAGGAATAAGCGGTGTAGACTCCGAATTTAGCTTCAATTGGAAGCAAAATTAAACCTTCGTAACCTGCTTCAAAATCGGCTTCAATTTCCTCGATGATTTTTAGTTTTGATTTTTCATCTAATTTAGACAAATCGGTATTTGGGAAATAAGTGCGATTTAAATCCTCAAAATCAGCTTTTAAATCTCTTAAGAAATTTACTTTCTGAAATGCAGATCCTAATCTCATCGCTGATTCTTTCAGTAAATCATATTTATAGTCATCGCCTTTTACAAAAACCTTCAAACACATTAAACCTACCACATCTGCTGAACCATAAATGTATTCATTGTATTCAGAAACTGTTTTGTATTCTGTTTTGGATAAATCCAATTTCATACTTTTCATAAATGCATCAATTAATTCTTTTGGAATTTGATATTGGTGCACCGTATTTTGAAAAGCATTTAAAATAGGATTCAAACTAATTTTATTTTTTAGCGCAAGCTCTAAATCATTTTCAAAAAGTAATAAAAGTTCTTCCTTATTGTAATCGTGAAAACTATCCACAATTTCATCAGCAAAACGAACAAAACCATAAATGTTATAAATGTCTTGACGAATATTTGGCGCAAGCATTTTCACCGCTGAAGAAAAAGAGGTGCTGTAGGATTTTGTAACATTTCGGCTACAATCAAAAGATACTTGGTCAAAAAGGTTCTTCATAACTATAGGTTTTTTTCAATTAATTCGGCAACTAACTTTCCTGAAATTAAGGCTGGCGGAACTCCAGGTCCAGGAACGGTAAGCTGACCGGTAAAATACATATTTTCAACCTTTTTGCTTTTTAGTTTTGGTCTTAAAAATGCGGTTTGCATTAATGTATTTGCCATTCCATATGCATTTCCTTTGTAGGAGTTATAAACTTCTTCAAAGTCTAGCTTGCAAAAAGATTCTTTAAAAATAATATTTTCTTTTATATTTTCCTTAGTTAATTTCTCAAATCTTGAAATTATTTTTTCAAAATAGGCTTCTCTTAGTTCTGGAGTGTCCTCAATTCCGGGTGCAAGTGGTATCAAAAAGAAACCAGATTCCATTCCTTCAGGTGCAGCTGTTTTATCAGTAATTGAAGGAAAATTTGCATAAAATAGAGGGTTCTCAGGCCATTTTGGTTCGTCATAAATATCTTTAGCGTGTTGATTGAAATCCACATCAAAAAACAAAGCATGGTGAGAAATATTTTTTATCTTCTTATTGAAACCTACATAAAAAAGTAGGGAAGAAGGTGCGAAAGTTTTGCTTTCCCAATATTTTTCAGAATACGCTCGGTATTCAGGATCTAATAAACTTTCTGTATGATGGTAATCGGCACCACTTAAAATAATATCTGCTTCGATTCTTTTTCCATTGATTTGTAAAGCAACTGCTTTTTTATTTTCAACGATTATTTTCTCAATATTGGAATTGGTTTCAAACTTTACTCCTAATTCCAAAGCCAAACTTTCCATTCCTCGAATAACATCATACATACCTGTTTTAGGATGCCAAGTTCCCATTCCAAAATCGGCATAATTCATAAAACTATAAAATGAGGGTGTATCTGAGGGTTTTGCTCCAAGGAATAAAACTGGGAATTCTAAAATTTGAATTAGGCGTTGGTTTTTAAATTTCTTACGAACATCTTTACTGATATTGCTGAAGAATTGACCCACTTTTAAAGCAGTTTCTGTAGTTATTAATTCCAATGGAGAAACTCCAGGACGATAAACTAAATCTTTAATGGCAATGTCGTAATTACTTTTGGCTTCAGCCATAAATTTTGCTAGAACTTTCCCGCTTCCTTTCTCAATTGCTTCAAATGTGCTGATTATTTCTTCTAAATTATCTGCAATTGCAATAAAATCATCAATTCCGTAATACACTCTGTACGCAGGTGATAATTTAATTAACTCGTAATAATCGGAAGGTTTTTTATCGAAATCACCAAAAAAGCGTTCAAAAACATCAGGCATCCAGTACCAGCTCGGACCCATATCAAAAGTGAATCCTTCTTTTTTAAATTGTCTGGCTCTGCCGCCAATAGAGCTATTTTTTTCGAATACTGTTACTTTATGCCCTTTTTGAGCTAAATAACTAGAAGCTGCTAGTGATGAAAAACCAGAACCTATAATTTTAATGTCTTTTCCCATATGTAGTAACAAAATTACAAAAACGATTTACTAGAATTTATAATTTGAGTTGTAAAATTTACAGATTTATTATTAGTTCACTTATTGATTTAAAAACCTTAGTTTTTGGAGTAATGTGTTTTTCATCAATGAAATTTACCATTCTACCAATTAGCCACAGCTCTGTATCTTTATCGTTTAAAACCTCTTTGTTTAAAGCTTCAATATAAGGATTTATTTCATCTTTGTTTGGTTCAACGGTTAAGTAAGTTACATAAGTTATATTACTAAAATAACTCTTCAAGTCTTTCAAGTTGTCAAGCGGAATACTTTCACCTAGGTAAATGCTTCGATAACCATGGTGTAATATTTCATAGTTTAAATACATTAATCCCAATTCGTGAATTTCATTTGATGGAAGATAAAGTACAAATACGCGGTCGTCAATTCTAGGTTCTAATAATTGCTGTTTTTCAGTGTGTATTAGTAACTTTTGTTTGATTAAATAGGTGATAAAATGTTCGTGAGCTGGAGTTATAGTATCAGTTTGCCATAGCAATCCAATTTCGTTCATTAATGGAATAAATACTTCAAAAAATACTTCTCTAAAAGATTTTTCAGAAAGCAATTCGTCGTAAGTTGTGAAAAATAGTGTTTGATCAAAATTGATCATTGCCATTTTAAAATAGGAAATCGCGTGACTTTTTACGCTTTTTTCAGATATAATGTTATTTACAATTTCCGGAATTTCATCTGGATTGTATTTTGCGATTCGAGATATTTTATAACCATAATCGTGAAGTAAAACAATATTAAGGAGTTTTTGTAGATTCGGTAAATCATACAATCTAATATTAGTATCGGTCCGCATGGGTTCCAATATATTATATCGTTTTTCCCATATTCTTATTGTATGTGCTTTTATACCTGAAAGATTTTCCAAGTCTTTAATACTAAACACATTTTTTACATTGTTCATACTTTATTTAAATAAGTTAAACAAAAGTAATTAATATTTTTTATTTAATGGGGATAATTGTATAAATATTATAGTAAATTATTGTTGTTTTTAAAAGGTGGTAAAGTTTACGAAAAGTTAGCATTTAAAAATCAAACTTAAATTAAATTTTAAAGTAATTTACTTTGCACTTCTCAACAAAAACAATCCTTTTAATTAATTTACTTTGATACAATTGTAAAAAATTCAATTTTGATTTTATAAAGTGTAAAAAAAGGTATACTTTTAAAAACTAATTAATTTAATTTAGCTATGAAAAGAATTATTTTACTATTCATTTTATTATTATTTATAAATAAAATTGAAGCACAAGAATATTTTCCCAACAATGAAAGTGTTCAAAACAAAAACAACAATTTTACTGCATTTACAAATGCTAAAATTTTTGTTACACCTACACAAGTAATTGAAAAAGGAACTTTAATTATCCAAAACGGAAAAGTAATTGGAGCAGGAGTTGACCTTCAAATTCCTAAAAATTGTAAAATTGTTAATTTGGAAGGTAAATATGTTTACCCCTCTTTTATAGATATTTATACTAGTTTTGGAATCGAAAAGCCTAAAAAAAGCACTACTTCAGATGGTGATTCCTATGATACAAAAAGAATAGGTTACTATTGGAACGAAAGCATTAAATCGGAAGTTAACGCATTTGAAAATTTTAATTACGATCAAACGAAAGCGGAAGAGTATCTTAAAGCTGGTTTTGGTGTCGTGGGAACGCATGTTCAGGATGGAGTTGCGCGCGGATCGGGAACTTTAATTGCATTGAATAACTCTGATAAAAGTCTTCGATTACTTTCCAATAAAATATCAAACCATTTTGGTTTTACCAGAAGTGTGACGACCAATCAATCGTATCCTAGTTCATTAATGGGAATGATGGCATTACTGCGCCAAATGTATTTAGATATGAATTGGTACAAGAATGGGAATTCTAAAACCAAAGATGCCTCACTTGAAGCTTTGATAAACAATCAAAATTTAGTTCAAATATTTACTACCGAAGATAAATTAAATAGTATCAGAGCCGCTAAAATAGCTAAAGAATTTCGTTTGAATTATGTTTTAAAGGGAGGAGGAAATGAGTTTGAAAGAATAGATGAAATAAAAAACACCAATTCAAAATTCATTATTCCAATTAATTTTCCTGAGGCTTATGATGTTTCAAATTCTTTTTTATCAGATCAAATTGATTTGAGCGATTTGCGATTTTGGAATCAGGCACCTACAAATTTAAAAGTACTTTCTGATAACAATGTAGTATTCGCATTGACAACAGATAAACTAAAAAAGACAGAGGATTTTAGAGTCAACCTTCTAAAAGCTATAAAATACGGTTTTGACAAAACTAAAGCCCTGGAAGCACTCACGACCATTCCAGCGTCAATAATGGGGAAAAGCAATGAGATTGGAAGTTTAAATAAAGGAAGTTTTGCAAATTTCGTTATTACATCGGGAGCTATTTTTGATGAAAAAACAGTATTATATGAAAACTGGGTTCAGGGAAATAAATTTGTAGTCAATGATATGACAACAATTGATATTCGTGGAAATTATGATTTAACTATTGATACCAATACCTACAAATGGAAAATTGATGGTGAAATTGCGACTCCTAAATCTGAAATTACAGATGTTAATTCTAAAAAGATAAATTCCAAAATCACGATAGCAGCAAATTGGATCACGGCTTCAATTAAATCAAATGATAGTATTAACAACCGTTTTTCAAGGTTAAGTGGCTATATTGAAAATGCTCAAAAATTATCTGGAAAAGCAATTTTAGCAAACGGTAAAGAGGTTAAATGGGCCGCAATTAAAACTTCCCCTTTCCTTGTTGTAAAAGATAGTTCTAAAGCTGACAAACCAAATTTAGTATTACCTGTAACCTTTCCAAATATTGCCTATGGAAATAATAAAAAGCCATCACAGCAAACGATATTATTTAAAAACGCTACTGTTTGGACAAATGAAAAAGAGGGAATATTAGTAGATACAGATGTATTGGTCAAAGATGGCAAAATTGCTGCAATAGGTAAAAATATTGAAGATAGTAATGCTGTTAAAATTGATGCTAATGGAAAACATTTAACAAGTGGAATTATCGATGAACATTCTCATATCGCTATTTCAAAAGGTGTTAATGAAGGTGGTCATAATTCGAGTGCCGAAGTAACGATTCAAGATGTAGTTAATTCTGAAGATATTAATATCTATAGAGATTTAGCAGGTGGAGTGACTACTTCACAATTACTTCATGGTTCTGCAAATCCAATAGGGGGTTGTTCGGCTATTGTTAAATGGAAATGGGGATTATCTGCCGATGAAATGTTGTATAAAAACCAACCTAAATTTATAAAATTTGCACTTGGTGAAAATGTAAAACAATCTAATATGAGTAGAAGTTCAAATCGTTTCCCTCAGTCTAGAATGGGAGTAGAACAAGTTTTTACTGATTATTTTCAACGCGCAAAAGAATATGATTTAACTTGGAAAGCCTACAATTCAAATCCGAAAAAAGACAAGTCAAATGCTCCAAGAGTAGATTTAGAATTACAAAATATTGCAGAAATTATTAATAAGGAACGATTTATCACTTGCCATTCCTATGTTCAATCGGAGATTTTAATGATGATGAATGTTGCTGAAAAGTTTAATTTCAGAGTCAATACTTTTACACATATTTTGGAAGGTTATAAAGTAGCCGATAGAATGAAAGAGCACGGAGTAGGAGCTTCTACTTTCTCAGATTGGTGGGCCTATAAATTTGAAGTAAACGATGCAATTCCATACAATGGTGCAATTATGCACAATCAAGGTTTGCTTGTTGCTTTCAATTCAGATGATGCAGAAATGTCTCGAAGACTAAATCAAGAGGCCGGCAAAGCAGTTAAATATGGTAATGTTCCAGAAGTGGAAGCGTGGAAGTTTGTTACATTAAATCCTGCAAAATTATTGCATATAGACGATAAAGTTGGAAGTATAAAAGTGGGGAAAGATGCCGACGTAGTTTTATGGAGTGCCAATCCGTTATCAATTTATGCTAAAGCAGAAAAAACATTAATTGAAGGAGTAGTTTATTACGATATTGCAAAAGACGAACTTAAAAGAACGGAGAATACCAACGAAAGAAACATTTTAATTGGGCAGTTAATGCTTGAAAAAAATAAAGGGTCAAATACCCAAGAGCCAAAGAAAAAAGAGAGAAGAGAAGACCATTGTGATACTTTAGAAGAATAAAAATGAAAAAGATATATATAATATTAGTAGCGTTTTTTGGATTTATTTCAAATACAAATGGACAACAAATTCCTGCAAATAAGCAAACTAAATCAATATTGATATTGAATGGTTTTGCTCATTTAGGTAACGGAAAAGTTATTGAAAATAGTGCCATTGGATTTAAAGATGGTAAAATTATTTTAGTAGAAGATGCCAAAACAGTGAAGCTTTCAAGTGGAGCATTTGATATAACAATTGATGCAACCGGAAAACACATTTATCCAGGTTTTATCGCACCTAATTCTACACTTGGTTTAGTAGAAGTAGATGCTGTTAAATCGTCAGATGATGAAAGAGAAATTGGTGATATGAATCCACACGTTAGGAGCATTATTGCTTATGCAGCCGATTCAAAAGTAATTGAAACCGCTCGTCCTAATGGTATTTTGATGGCTCAAATTACGCCACGTGGAGGAACAATTTCTGGTGTTTCCTCTATTGTACAATTGGATGCTTGGAATTGGAAAGATGCTGTAATTAAAGAAAATGATGGAATTCACATGAATTTTCCTCCTACCATGAAAAGAAGTGGTTGGTGGGCAGAGCCAGGAGCAATGGAAGCCAATAAGGATTACGTTAAAAAAATTGGAGAAATCACAATGTTTTTTGAAAATTCAAGAGCGTATTCCGCTGCTGTTCCTTCTGAACAAAACTTGGTTTTTGACGCAATGAAAGGAATATTTTTAGGAACTCAAACTCTATTTATTCATGCTCAAGAAGAAAAACAAATCATCGATGCGGTGCAGTTAGCAAAACAATTTGGAATAAAGAAAATGGTAATTGTAGGCGGATACGATGCCTACAAAACAGCTGATTTATTAAAGGATAACGCAATAGGCGTGCTTTTAAGAAATGTACATGATATGCCAAATAGAGAAGATGAAGATGTCGATTTGCCTTATAAAATGGCGCGAATATTATTAAGCAAAGGAATAGTTGTTGGATTGGAAAATAGTGGCGGCATGGAGAGAATGCAAACTCGTAACCTACCTTTTCTAGCAGGAACCTGCGCAGCATATGGAATAGATAAAGAACAAGCATTGCAATTGATTACCTCTAATACTGCTAAAATTTTAGGAATTGATGATTTATGTGGTACTTTGGAGCAAGGGAAAGATGCTACTTTATTTATATCAGAGGGCGACGCTTTAGATATGAGAACAAATATATTGACTTCGATTTATATTCAAGGTAGAAAGTTAAATTTGGAAACCCATCAAACAAAGCTTAATGCTAAGTACAAAGAAAAATACAATCAGAAATAGGAAACATTTTTAATATCCGGGATTGACTTCGTCCTTCCCAACAAAGCTCCGCTTTGAAAAAAGAAAAACCCAAACTAAATTAATTCAAGCAAGCTTGATTATTTAGTTTGGGTTTTTCTTTTTATTCGTGACCACGGTGGGATTTGAACCCACACGCCCTTACGAGCACCACCCCCTCAAGATGGCAAGTCTACCGTTTCTCCACGTGGCCATAAAACAAAAAAGTCAAGCATGTGCTCGACTTTTATTGTGACCCGACTGGGGCTCGAACCCAGGACCCCATCATTAAAAGTGATGTGCTCTACCGACTGAGCTATCGAGTCATTGCTTGAAGGAATTAAAAATTGGTCTTTTTTGTGACCCGACTGGGGCTCGAACCCAGGACCCCATCATTAAAAGTGATGTGCTCTACCGACTGAGCTATCGAGTCATTTTTCTATTCCTTCAACGCGGGTGCAAATATAAGGCGTTATTATTTATTTTTCAAAGCTATTTTATTTATAAATTTGTTTTTTGAATAAAATAATCTTAACGCCTTAGTTTATAAGGCATTATTACTATGAAAAAAATCATTTTATTGGGTTATATGGGTTGTGGGAAGTCTACTATAGCGAAATTGCTATCTAATTCTACCTCTATTTCCTACCTAGATTTGGATGAAATTATCGAAAAACACGAAAATTCTTCGGTGAAAAATATTTTTTCTGAGAGAGGTGAAATCTATTTTAGAAAATTAGAACACCAAATTTTTGCTAATCTCATTCAAAATCCAGATTCTTTTATTCTAAGTCTCGGCGGTGGAACTCCTTGCTATTCAAATAATCATGAATTTCTAAAAAGCGAGGGGGTAATTTCTATCTATTTGTCGGCTTCGATACCAACATTATATGAACGTTTGCTTAATTCAAACTCTGAGCGACCTTTAATTGCCAATAAAAACCCAGAGGAAATAAAGGAATTTATTGCCAAAAACCTATTCGATAGAAGTTATTTCTATAATCAAGCGCAACATAAAATTAATGTAGACGGGAAATCTCCAAAAGAAATAATCTCAGAAATTGAGACTATTTTAGTTTAAATAAGCGTAATCTCCTTTTTCGTCAAAAACCACTTGAACGTGTTCTTGTAAAGATGTAGAAAGTGAAATCCCTTTGAAATCAGCTTTTACAGGATATTTTTTGTGGTTGCGATCAACTAAAACTGCTGTTTTTAATTTCTTTAAAGGCACTTCCAAGAAATGCTTAACTCCATAAATTAAAGTAGTTCCTGAATTTAAAACGTCGTCAACCAAAATCAAACCTTTGTTCTGGTATTGTTCAACTGATAGGGAAGTAGTAATAGGTGCGTTTACATTTTGCTTATTGATAAAAACTTCGCACAAAACAACTTTTATGGTAGAAATTTTTTCCAACTCAGTTGCAATTTTCTTAGCAAACACGAATCCATTGGAAGCAATTCCGCCAATAACAATTTCCTCTTCATCAACAAAAGTCTCGTAAATTTGGTAGGCAATACGAGTAATTTTATGCTTAATTTCTTGATTGTTAAGGATGATGTTTTGGCTCATGGTATTTTTTTTCAAAGATAATAAACTATTTTTATAATTTACAAAACTAAGATACTTTCAGATTACCGAAATTAATTCTAAATTAGCATTTTGTAAAAATTACATTATAAATGAAATTTGAAGAAATTCCTGTATTAAGAAATATAATCCATGTGCTACAACGCATCAAACCGATGTGGCTTCACGGATTGTCATTTTATGACTTAATTAAAATGTATTCTATAGGAATTTTTGAAGGCGCACTTTCCTACCACGCTAGTGCCGTTGCATTCAGTTTCTTTATGGCTCTTTTTCCATTTGCATTATTCATTTTAAACCTAATTCCTTTCATCCCAATTGATGGTTTTCAAGCTGACTTTTTAGAGTTTGTTAAAGATGGAGTCCCACCAAATACCTACGATGCCATTTTTAGTATTATAAACGATATTCTTAATAACAGTCAATCAGGTTTACTATCTACAGGGTTTTTTCTTTCAATTTTTTTAATGGCCAACGGTCTTAACGCCATTCTTGGAGGTTTTGAATCTTCCCGACATGTTTTAGTAAAAAGAGGATTTTTTCAACAATATTTAATTGCGCTGGCCCTATCATTATTGCTATCATTTTTACTTTTAATCACGGTTGCAGCAATCGTAGTTTTTGAGGTATTTATCCAAAAAACAATTATTCAAGATGTTTTAAGTGATACTATTCCTATAATTATTTTAAGTCGATATGCTTTTGTAATTTTGATGATATTGATTACTATTTCAATTTTATTTAAATTTGGAACAAAAAATAAAAACAAACAGTCTTTAATTACCATAGGTTCAATGTTTACTACTATTTTGGTCATAATAACCTCCTATTTTTTTGGAATATGGGTTGTTAAATTTTCAAAATACAACGAACTTTATGGCTCAATCGGTACATTATTGATTATGATGTTTTATATTTGGATCAATTGTATGATATTGTTATTAGGATTTGAATTAAATTCTATAATTAGTAAATTAAAAAATAATAAAAATTAACAATTAGTTTCTTTTGAAGCTATTCCCGCTATCCGCTAAATCCAAGCAAAAAAGCTTGGGATACCGCTGCTATCGGGGCTAAAAACACTTTAATTATGAAAAAACTTGCAGTTATTATTTTAGTTTTGTTTTCAGTGAATTTCTACGCTCAAAATCGTGGAGTTATAGGTAAATGGAATACTATTGATGAGGTATCCGGAAAAGCTCTTTCTGTTGTTGAAATCTTTGAATCCAACAACAAAATTTATGGTAAAGTTGTAGAAATTTTAAATCCAAAAAATCGAAATAACACTTGTAAAGATTGTCCAGGTGAAGATCATAACAAACCTGTTTTAGGTCTAATAATAATTAAAGGTTTAGTAAAAGATGGATCAGAATATAATGATGGTAAAATTTTAGATCCTAAATCAGGAAAATTATACAAATGTTACATCGAATTAGAAAGCCCAAACAAACTTAAAGTTCGCGGTTATTTAGGAATTTCTCTTTTAGGAAGAACCCAATACTGGGAACGTGTAAAATAAAATAAATGCAATTTTTCGTTGAAGTAATTCTACCACTTTCTCTTGTCAAAACTTTTACTTATAGTGTTTCTGAAACAGAATACCATTATATTAAAAAAGGAATGCGCGTTGCAGTTCCATTTGGAAAAAGTAAAATCTATACCGCTTTAGTTATTGAATTACATCAAAATGCACCTACCTTATATGACGCCAAAGAAATCCATCAAATTCTAGATGAAAAGCCTTTAGTAACACCAACCCAAATTGAACATTGGCAATGGATTGCATCTTATTATATGTGCGCTATTGGTGATGTGTTTCGCGGCGCAATTCCAAGTGCATTATTGTTAGAAAGCGAAACTGTGATTTCTCAAAAACAAAATATTCATGTCGATGAATCACAACTTTCTGACGATGAATATCTAATATGTCAAGCGCTGCAACACCAAAGTTCACTTAAGGTTCAAGACATTATTTCAATCTTAAATAAAAAGAGCGTTTTTCCCATTCTTCAAAAACTAATTGATAAAAACATATTGGTTTTGCAAGAGGAAATGCTAGAAACATACAAACCAAAATTGGTTCGTTACGTCCGGTTAAACAACGAATTTGATTCTAATAATGGTTTGCAGCTATTACTAGAAAAGTTAAAAGGAGCCGTCAAACAAAAGGAAGTTATCTTATCCTATTTTCAATTGTCAGCCACTGAAAAAAAACCGATAACAGTTAAAAAACTATCTGAAATATCTCAATCTACTTCTGGAATTATTAAAGCCCTAATTGATAAAAATATTTTTGAAGAATATTATCTTCAAGAAGATCGCGTTAATTTTCAAGGAGATTCCATTGAAGTCGAATTAAAATTGAGTTCACCCCAGGAAGTAGCCTTCAACTCTATAAAAGAATCATTATCCAATAAAGAAGTTTGTTTGCTTCATGGTGTAACTGCAAGTGGAAAAACAGAAATTTATATTAAGTTGATTGAGGATTATCTTGCAAAAGGAAATCAAGTGCTTTATCTATTGCCAGAAATCGCCTTAACTACCCAATTGGTAGGAAGGCTACGAACTCATTTCGGAAATAAAGTAGCTGTTTTTCATTCTAAATACAGCAACAACGAAAGAGTAGAAGTTTGGAATCAAGTGCTTGAAAAGTCAGAAAAAGCACAAATTGTAATAGGAGCGAGGTCGGCATTATTTCTACCATTTCAGAATTTAGGTTTTGTAATTGTTGACGAAGAACACGAACAAACCTATAAGCAAGTTGATCCTGCGCCTAGATACCACGCTCGTGATGCCGCGATAGTATTAGCTGGACTGCAAAAAGCCAAAGTGCTTTTAGGATCGGCAACACCAAGTTTAGAATCCTATAATAATGCTAAAACTGGAAAGTTTGGATTGGTTACCCTTACTGAAAGGTACGGAAATGTAACTCTGCCTGAAATTGAATTGGTAGATCTAAAAGACAAGTATTTTAGAAAAAAAATGTCGGGGCATTTTAGCGAAGTGTTAATTGAGGAAATCACGAAATCATTGACTCTTGGCGAGCAAGTAATTTTGTTTCAAAACCGCCGAGGCTATTCTCCATTATTGGAATGTTTAACTTGTGGTCACGTTCCACAATGCCAACAATGTGATGTGAGTTTGACCTACCACAAACATAAAAATCAGTTGCGATGTCATTATTGTGGTTATTCCATAGCAAAGCCAACGAATTGTCACGCGTGTTCTAGTGTAAATTTAACCACAAAGGGTTTTGGAACAGAACAAATCCAGCAAGAATTAGTTGCCCTTTTTCCAAGTCATAAGATTGGCAGAATGGATCAGGACACTACGAGAGACAAATTTGGATTTGAAAAAATAATTGACAGTTTTAAGAATCGCGAAATTGATATATTGGTTGGAACCCAAATGTTAGGAAAAGGATTGGATTTTGATAATGTTACTTTGGTTGGAATAATGAACGCCGACAACTTACTTTATCACCCTGATTTTAGAGCTTACGAAAGAAGTTTCCAAATGATGGCTCAGGTTTCAGGTCGTTCAGGAAGGTCTGAAAAACAAGGAAAAGTGATAATTCAAACCTATACGCCGCTGCATAATACAATTCAGCAAGTAACTCGTAATGATTACGAATCGATGTTTAAAGAACAATTATTAGAACGAGAAATATATAAATATCCTCCATATTATAAATTAATAAAACTTACTTTGAAACACCGCGATTACGATAAATTAAAGGAAGGATCAATGTGGTTGTACCAAGTGATGCAGCAAAGTTTGCCAATGCCGGTATTAGGGCCAGAAGAACCAGCAATCAGCAGAATTCGTAATGAATATATTCGAACTATAATGATAAAAATCCCCGCTGCAACATCAATTGTAACTACGAAAAGTACACTTCAAAAAATATTAAATAGTTTTGAAGCTGTAGCTGCTTACAGATCCATTCGAGTAATTGTTAATGTTGATTTTTATTAGTCTAATTTTATGATAAATAGCACTTTTACAACAATAAAGTAAATATGAAAACTAAAATAATAGTGTTGTTGGTTACTTTTTTTTCAATGAATTTAGTTGCGCAAACGAAGCAAGATTCAATTAACCAATTAAAAAATATTATCGTTAAGGCACGTCAAAAGACTTTGAAAGAAAGAAATGAATTCAAGCGTCATGGTCAATCAACAGAATTGTTAACGTCTGAAGAAATAAATAGAAATAATCCTGCCTTTTTAGAACAAAGTTTAGGAGTTATGGCCGGTGTTCAAGTTGATAAAAGAACTCAATTTGGTGGTCAAAGAATTGTTATCAGAGGTTACGGAAACGACCAAAAGTTTAATAACTGGGGAATCAAAGTTTATTATAACCAAATGCCGTTAACCAACGCTGAAGGAGTTACTATATTAGATGATGTTGATTTTTCAATAGTTGATAAAATGGATGTAATTAAGGGGCCTGCCTCAACAATGTATGGCGCGGGTGTTGGTGGAGTAGTTCGCTTTTATTTGAAGAATTCCGATGAAAAAGGAATTTCTTTAACCCAAAATACAACGACAGGATCTTTTAATTTACTTCAAACCAATACTCGTTTGGATTACGTTACTGATAATGCATCAATGTTTGTCAATTTCGGTCACTTGCAATCGGATGGATATAGACCTAACGGACAGACTTTAAAAAATTTCATTACCTATAAAGGAGATTTTAAATTTACTGACCGACAATTGGTTAATGTGTTTTTAAGTCATAATTATTCACATGAAGGTATTTCTGGGCAAATACCTTATTCCTATTATTATGCAAATAACGATCCTGGGAATAACGCATACATTAGAAATAATGCCCATTTGAACATGCAATCCACTCGATTTGGTGTTACAAACAATTATAATTTCACCAATACATTTAAAAATTCTACGGTTCTTTTTTATTCTGGGACAGAATCTGAGAGAGTAGTTTCAGGAGCTTCCGAACAATTTAGTTCTCCAAATTATGGTTTGCGTTCTGTTTTCACAAAGTCAAATGATATTTCAAATGAGATTGAAAATGTATTGGATTTTGGTACAGAAATTCAACAATGTAAGTCGTTGATATCTAATTTCAGATTTACTGGCGACTTAAACAATCCATTTTCGGTTTCACCAATTGCACCAGGGAATTATTATAAATACACAACCAATCAGCAATCCGTATTCATTCACGATCGAATCAATTTTAAAAATTTAGATTTATCATTAATAATAGGTTTAAGTGCAAATAAAATTGATTATGACCGATTTGATTTATTGGCATTACCAGGTTTGATTATTGGAAATACCAAAAACACTTCTTTTAGCAAATCTTTTACTACTTCTTATAATCCTCATATAGCAATTCAAAAAACCTATAAAGATCAAATCTTTAATCTTAGTTATAGTGAAGGTTATAATGCGCCAACTGCAGCTACCTCTTTTATTGCAGCATTGAACAAGACGAATGATGATTTAGTAGCAGAAAAAGCCAAAATGATCGAGTTTTCTGTTCAAGGGCTATTATTTAATACACGATTTGATTATCAATTTTCACTTTTTAATATGAATATCGATAATAAACTAACTCAATTAAGTGCTCCAAATCCTGCTGGTGGAAATTATACTTATACTGCAAATACTGGAAATCAATTAAATAGAGGGTTGGAAGCCAGTATCGGTTATGTTCATGAAATTAAATCAAATCCATTTCTTTCAAAAGTAACATCATTCGTAAATTTTTCTTATTTTGATTTCAAATACACTGATTTTTCTACAAGAGTAAGCGGAGTTCTATCTGATTTTTCTAATAAAACAGTTGTTGGGGTGCCAAAACAGAAATATTCAGTAGGATTGGATTTTCAATCGCCTAAAGGAATTTACTTGAACACTACTTTTAATTATTTAAGTGAGGTTTTTTCTGATTTTGCAAATACCAATAGTGTAAATGGTTACGGATTACTAAATGCTAAATTGGGATATAAAATTACTACCAATAACAAAAAAGTTAGTTTAGATTTCTTTGTAGCTGGAAATAATTTAACCAATCAGACTAATTATACATTTCTATTTTTAGGAGGTAATATTAATGATTTTGATGCTGGAAATGGATTTCCTACTGGAATGTCAGCTGATGTAAATCCGGGATTTAGCAAAGCTTATTTTTGGAACGGAATAAATATAAAGTACCACTTTTAATAAGTGAAATAGGTTAATTTTCCTTTATTTTATTGGTATTCTAGCTTCTGTAAAGAAATTTAGGAAGTTTGTTTGTCAATTCAAAAATATAAGTTACTTTTGCATCCAATTTAACAATAAAATATATTTTTATGAATCATTATGAAACTGTTTTCATTTTAAATCCCGTTTTATCTGAAGTTCAGGTAAAGGAAACAGTAAGCAAATTTGAAGATTTTCTT
>CANKZE010000029.1 GCA_947488545.1 Bacteroidota bacterium | reverse complement strand
TAATTTTGCTCCAATCGATAGGTTTTTACGCCATCATAATCTTTTTGGAAATTCAAGATATTGTTGATATTGGCACCACGAAAAGCGTAAATACTTTGCGCATCATCACCTACCACACATATATTCTGAAATTTATCAGATAATGCACGAACAATTAAGTATTGAGAATGGTTGGTATCTTGGTACTCATCAACCAAAATATATCTAAAACGGTCTTGGTATTTCGCTAACACTTCGGGAAAACGAGTCAGTAATTCGTTCGTTTTCAATAGCAAATCGTCAAAATCCATGGCACCCGCTTTAAAACATCGATCGACATAATTTTGATAAATTTCACCTAGTCGTGGTTTTTTTGACATCGCATCGGCTTCCATTAATTCAGGATTATTGAAATAGGCCTTTACCGTAATCAAACTATTTTTGTAAGAAGAAATTCTACTTAAAACCTGTTTTGGTTTGTAAATATCTTTATCCAACTGCATTTCTTTAATAACTGCAGAGATTAATCTTACTGAATCTTGGGTGTCATAAATGGTAAAATTGGAAGGATATCCTAATTTATCCGATTCCGATCGAAGAATTCTTGCAAAAACGGAGTGGAACGTTCCCATCCAAAGATTTTTTGCTTCGTTAGTTCCAACGATTTCAGAGATTCTTTTTTTCATTTCACGAGCTGCTTTGTTCGTGAAGGTTAATGCCAAAATACTAAAAGCGTCTACGCCCAAACTCATTAGATACGCAATTCTAATAGTTAAAACCCTTGTTTTTCCAGAACCGGCACCAGCAATAATAATCATTGGCCCGTCCTTTTGGAGAACTGGCTCTTGCTGCGCTGAGTTAAGTTGGCTAATGTATTTTTGCATTTTTAGTTTTATAGGAATACAAAAATAAGAATTTAGAATGAGGATTTAGTTATGAAAACAAACTATATCTTAACAATTTTAAGATATTTTCATAACGCTTATTTTCCTTGAAAAACATCGTAGGCAAATCGGAATAAAGTACCTAAAACAACAACCAAAAAGAAGATTCTAATGAATTTATTTCCTTTGCTAATTGCTAATTTAGCTCCAATATAACCTCCTAAAGCGTTACAAACTGACATCGGAATTGCAATCAGCCATATAATTTTACCTTTGATTATAAACAAACAAATCGAACCAAAGTTGGTTGCCAAATTGACCATTTTAGCATTTGCGGAAGCTTGTAAAAAATCAAAGCCTAGAATTACTACAAATGCCAATACTAAGAAACTGCCCGTTCCTGGTCCAATAAATCCATCGTAAAATCCAATAATTATAGAAATTAAAACAGCGTAAATAATTTGTTTAATTGGTGAATGAAATTTATCAGCGTGCATTCCAAAATTTTTCTTTACATACGTGTAAATCAATAATAAAGAAAGGATTACTAAAAGTAAAGGTTTCATAAAATCGTTACTCATATAAACCAACAATGTTGATCCTAAATACGCAGAAGGAACTGCCAAAACCATCATGACAATTAGCAATTTCCAGTTCATTTCAATCTTCTTCAAATACTGAATTGCAGCAAAAAAAGTTCCGCTAAAAGAAGGTATTTTTAGAGTCCCAATAATTGTTGCAACTGGAAGATTAGGTAATAATATTATTCCCATTGGCGTTTGAATCAATCCTCCACCTCCAACAATGGCATCTATAAATCCAGCTAAAAATGCAGCTAAACAAAGTAGCGCTATTACAAATATGTCCATGAAATTAAAAATTTTATCAAATGTAAGCTATAAGTTTATTTGTTTATTCGTTAATTTGTTTTTTTAAATGATAAAATAAAAAAACAATAAAAAAGATGGAAACAACAAAAATAATTGAATTACTAAGTTACACATTACCAGCAATAATTACAGGTGTTGTTGCCTATTATTTTTTCAATTTACACACTAAAAACGAAGAAGGAAGACGCAGGTATTTATTAAATAAAGACACCCAAAAAGATGCTTTACCATTGCGTTTACAAGCATTTGAAAGAATGACTTTGTTTTTAGAGAGAATTAATCCTGGGAAATTATTGATACGACTTTCTCCAAATTCTGAAGATAAAAACGATTACGAAAATTTATTGATTTCAAGTATTGAGCAAGAATTTGAGCACAATTTAACACAACAAATTTACATGTCAGATGAATGTTGGACGGTGATCGTTACCGCTAAAAATGCCACTATTCAAATGATACGAAGAACAAACATGAGCGATCGTGTTGATACAGCTAACAAACTTCGTGAGGTGATTATGAATGATTTAATGGACAAACAATCGCCTTCGGCAGTAGCGTTATCCTACATTAAAAACGAAGTCAAATACTTATTCTAAATAAAAAAACCTTTCAAATTGAAAGGTTTTTTTATGCTTAATAAAATTCAAAATTATTTTCTCGCGATTACTTTTTCTACTGCTTCAACAATCGCTTGATTATTCAATTTGTATTTTTCCATTAATTGTGCTGGAGTTCCGCTTTCGCCAAATGAATCGTGAACTGCAACAAATTCTTGAGGTGCAGGATGATTTGATGATAAAACTCTTGCAACGCTTTCGCCTAATCCACCCAAGATATTGTGTTCTTCGGCAGTTACAATACATTTTGTTTTAGCTAATGTTTTAAACTCGCAGCTTCATCCAATGGTTTAATAGTATGAATATTGATCACCTCAGCAGAAATTCCTTTTTCTTCAAGAGCTTCGGCAGCCAATAATGCTTCCCAAACTAAGTGACCTGTTGCAACAATAGTTACGTCGGTTCCTTCATTTAAAACGATCGCTTTACCAATTACAAATGGTTCGTCAGCAGGCATAAAATTGGGAACTACGGGACGTCCGAAACGCAAATAAACAGGACCGTGGTGATCTGCAATTGCTATTGTTGCCGCTTTAGTTTGATTGTAATCACAAGTATTAATTACAGTCATTCCCGGTAACATTTTCATTAATCCGATGTCTTCTAAAATTTGGTGCGTTGCTCCGTCTTCCCCTAGAGTTAATCCTGCGTGGGAAGCACAAATTTTTACATTTTTATCAGAATAAGCTACCGATTGACGAATTTGATCGTAAACTCTACCAGTGGAAAAATTAGCGAATGTTCCAGTAAATGGAATTTTACCACCAATAGTTAAACCTGCTGCAATTCCAATCATATTTGCCTCAGCAATACCGATTTGGAAAAAACGCTCTGGGTGATTTTTCTTAAAATCGTCAAATTTTAGGGAACCGATTAAGTCGGCACAAAGCGCAACAACTTTATCGTTGGTTTGTCCTAATTCTGTCATTCCTGCTCCAAAACCTGAACGGGTATCTTTACTTCCTGTGTTTGTATATTTTTTCATTGTTTTTTAAAATTGTAAGATTCAAAGATTTTATAATTTAAAGATTCCTATGAAAATCTAGAATTAAAAATCTACAATCTGATTTAGTAGTCTCCTAAGGTTTCTGGGTTTTGTTCCAATGCTGTTTCTAATTGGGCATCATTTGGCGCTTTTCCGTGCCAAGCGTGACTGAACATCATATAATCTACACCGTTACCCATTTCGGTATGCAATAAAACGCAAATCGGTTTTCCGTTTCCAGTTCTTGATTTGGCTTCATTCATTCCAGCGATAATAGCATCAATGTTATTTCCCTCTTTAATTTCCAATACGTCCCAATCGAAAGATTCAAATTTGGCACGAATACTTCCCATAGGTAAAACCTCATCTGTTGAACCATCAATTTGTTTACCGTTAAGGTCGATTGTTGCAATTAAATTGTCTACTTTATAAGCTGAAGCATACATAATTGCTTCCCAGTTTTGACCTTCTTGCAATTCACCATCTCCGTGAAGTGTATAAACTAAGTTTTTATCACCGTTTAATTTTTTAGCCAATGCGGCACCAATTCCCACAGATAATCCTTGACCTAAAGAACCTGAAGCCATTCGCACACCCGGTAAATTATCATGAGTAGTTGGATGTCCTTGTAATCTAGAATTAATTTTTCTGAAGGTTGCTAATTCGGCAACTGGGAAATAACCACTTCTGGCTAAAACGCTGTAAAAAACGGGAGAAATATGTCCGTTGGAAAGGAAGAAAAGATCTTCGCCAATTCCGTCCATATTGAAAGTATCTTTTCTGTTCATGATACTTTGGTAAAGGGCTACAATAAATTCGGCGCAACCTAAAGAACCTCCTGGATGACCTGAATTTACTGCGTGTACCATTCGAAGAATATCTCTTCTAACTTGGATTGTAAAATCGTTTAATTGTTGTGTGTTGGGCTTCATTGTGTGAGTTATAGTTAAACTGATGCAAAGATAATCAGATAACTTTGTTGGCAAGAATCTATAAAAATTAAATCCTAACAAAATGGCACATTTTATTAACAATTCTGTAATTATTAAAGTTAATTTACAATTGGATTTTGATTAATGCAATATATTGCGTGAGTGATGGAAATGGAAATCCTGTTGCGGAACAAAGTGGAGCAAGAGATTGCAGTGTACAGCACGACCGAGTTTAATGGTTGCATTGTACTTTGCAATGACGTTCTAAACGAGGGCACGCCCAAAAACTATGAAAACTTGAAATTCATGTTAATTTATTTGGTATTTCCCCACTCGTAAATTACAATTCTCTTATATTTGCTGACTGAAAAAAGCCATTATGAAGTTTGATTTATTAAAGACTGATCCGCAATCTCAGGCTCGTGCGGGGACTATTACTACGGATCACGGTGTGATTGAAACGCCTATTTTTATGCCCGTTGGGACTGTTGCTTCGGTAAAAGGGGTGCACCAACGCGAATTGAAAGAGGAAATCAACCCGGATATTATTCTTGGAAATACCTATCATTTATATTTACGTCCGCAGACAGAAATTCTTGAAAAAGCGGGTGGCTTACACAAATTCATGAATTGGGATCGCAATATTTTGACCGATTCTGGTGGTTACCAAGTGTATTCCCTTTCGGCAAATAGAAAAATTAAGGAAGAAGGAGTGAAATTTAAATCGCATATTGACGGTTCGTATCACTTTTTTACACCTGAAAATGTAATGGAAATTCAACGCACCATTGGAGCTGATATTATTATGGCTTTTGATGAGTGTACGCCTTACCCATGTGACTACAGGTATGCGCAACGCTCAATGCACATGACGCATCGTTGGTTGGATCGTTGTATCAATCACCTGGAAAAAGTGCCTGTGAAATATGGTTACGACCAAACGTTTTTCCCTATTGTTCAAGGAAGTACTTACAAAGATTTGCGCATGCAATCGGCGGAATATATTGCCAATGCTGGTGCGCAAGGAAATGCTATTGGCGGACTTTCTGTTGGGGAACCTGCGGAAGAAATGTATGCAATGACGGAAATTGTTACGGCAATTTTACCGCAAGACAAACCGAGATATTTAATGGGTGTGGGAACTCCAATAAATATTTTAGAAAATATAGCGCTTGGAATTGACATGTTTGATTGTGTGATGCCAACTAGAAATGCCAGAAACGGAATGTTATTTACGGCCAATGGTACTATCAATATTAAAAACAAAAAGTGGGAGGATGATTTTTCACCTGTAGATGAAATGGGAATTACATTTGTAGATAGAGAATATACCAAAGCTTATTTACGTCATTTATTTGCTGCCAACGAATACCTAGGAAAGCAAATTGCTACGATTCACAACCTTGGTTTTTACATGTGGTTGGTTCGTGAAGCTAGAAAGCATATCTTAGCGGGAGATTTCAAAGTTTGGAAGGAAATGATGGTCAAAAACATGAGCCAAAGATTATAAATGCTTAATGAAGATAATAGATAAATACATACTAAAACGCTATCTAAGTAACTTTTTTGTGATGCTTATGATGTTTATTCCTATTGGAATTATCATCGATGTGTCCGAAAAAATTAATAGAATGATAGAATATAAAATTCCGTTTTCAATTATTGTAATCTACTATTGGAATTTCACCATTTATTTTGCCAATCTACTTTTTCCTATTTTCCTTTTTCTTTCAATAATTTGGTTTACCTCAAAATTGGCTAACAATACTGAGATAATTGCAATATTGAGTTCGGGAATCTCTTTTACTAGATTTATGCGCCCCTACTTAATTGGAGCTACCATAGTTTCAGTATTGGCTTTTTTAATGGGAATTTTTTTGTTACCAAAAGCTAGCGAGGGGTTTAATAATTTCAGATATACTTATTTGAATCCCGGAGGTGTAGAAAAAATGCGAGAAAATTCTGATGTGTTTCGTCAGGTGAGCAAAGACGAATATATCTATGTTGGTAGTTTTAATCAAGCTTCGAAAATGGCCTTTAATTTTTCAATGGAGAAATTTGATAAAGACCAACTAAAATATAAAATTAATGCCAGTAGAATAATGTGGAATGAGAAACAAAAAAACTATACTCTTTATGATTACACAAAGAGAACGGTTGGTGAGTTATCTGACAAAATTGAAATGGCTGAAAAAAAAGACACTGTATTTAGTTTTGATTTAGAAGATTTAACGCCAATGGTTTATGTAGCTGAAACGTTGTCAATATTAGAATTAAATCATTTTATCGACAAAGAAATAAAGAAAGGAAATGCAAATATTAGTGTTTATTTAGTGGTGTTGTATAAAAAATATAGCTTACCCGTTTCTGCCTTTATTTTGACCATTATTGCACTTGCAGTTTCCTCGATGAAGCGAAGAGGCGGAATGGGAATCAATTTAGCAATTGGAATTGCAATTGCATTTGCATTTGTGTTTTTCGATAAAATATTTGGTGCACTCGCTGAAAAATCGACCATAAACCCATTTATAGCGGTTTGGTTGCCTAACGTATTATTTGGAATACTAGCAATTTACCTACTTAAAAATGCCAAACGATAATTTAAAAAGCTACTTACATCTCCATTTTATTGTATTTGTATGGGGATTTACCGCAGTTCTAGGTAAGTTAATCTCCTTGGACGCTTTGCCATTAGTTTGGTTTAGAATGCTATTGGCTGTTGGTTTTATTCTAATTTATATTGGCTTCAATAAAACTTCTTTAAAGATTCCCAAAAAAACACTTATTGGGTTTCTACTCGCTGGATTAATAATTGCTTTGCACTGGTTTACTTTTTTTAAAGCCATCAAAGTCTCCAATATTTCGGTAACATTGGCATGCTTGTCCACTGGTGCTTTTTTTGCCTCTTTATTAGAACCTATTTTCTATGGCAGAAAAATTATTTGGTACGAAGTCTTGTTTGGAATCATCGTATTTCTTGGGCTTTATATTATTTTTAATATAGATGGGCAATTCATTAACGGAATCTTATTGGCGTTAAGCTCAGCGTTTTTGTCTGCTCTTTTTTCTATGATTAACGGAAAATATGCCAAAGAATATGATCCTTCTATTATCTCATTTTACGAACTTTTAGGCGGCGTTTTATTCTTTTCGTTGTTCCTATTGTACTCAGGAAGTTTCAACTCAAACTTCTTTACAATTTCCAAATCTGATTGGTTTTACCTCATCATTCTAAGTACTTTTTGTACTGCCTACGCCTTTATTGCATCAGTAAAAGTGATGAAATTTTTAAGTCCGTATACGGTGATGCTAACCATAAATTTGGAACCTATTTACGGAATTATTTTAGCCGTAATTGTATTTGAGGAAACTGAAAAAATGAGTGTCAATTTCTACATTGGTGCACTCATAATCCTTTCAACGGTAATACTAAACGGTGTAATCAAGTATTTCTATAAAACTTCGAAATAGATAAATATCCATTTTTTAATTCCAATATGAAGTCTATGTTAACTTTTTACTTTGACGATTATGTAATTGTTTTATATGTTAATTTTATAATCAAAATTAAAGCGGTCACTTTGGGAATTCTAAAGTGAAGCTAAAAATATTTATTGATAAATAGAATTAATTTATGTACAAAAACAAAAAAGTAGTTGTTGTTCTTCCTGCTTATAATGCAGAAAAAACATTAGAAAAAACGTTTTTAGAAATTCCTATGAATCTCGTTGATGAGGTGATTTTAGTAGATGATAATAGTATTGATGAAACCTATGCATTGGCAAAAAAATTAGGAATAAATCATGTTATACGTCATGAAATTAATAAAGGATATGGCGGAAATCAAAAAACATGTTACAATAAATGTAAAGAATTAAACGCAGATATTGTAGTAATGCTCCATCCTGATTATCAATATACCCCTCTATTAATTGATGCAATGGTAAGCATAATTGGAAATGAATTGTATCCAGTTGTATTTGGCTCAAGAATTTTAGGTAAAGGTGCTTTAAGAGGTGGAATGCCATTATACAAATATTTTTTTAATAGAATGTTGACACTTTTTCAAAATATTTTGATGAATCAAAAGCTATCAGAGTATCATACTGGATTTAGATCTTTCGATATGAAAGTTTTAAATGATGTTAATTATGAAAAATGTTCTGACGATTTTGCATTTGATAATCAAATTATTGCTCAAATTTGCAATAAGGATTTTGAAATTGCGGAAGTTACTTGCCCAACTAAGTATTTTCCTGAAGCTTCCTCAATCAATTTCAAAAGAAGTAGTATTTATGGTATGCATGTAATTTTGGTTTCTATAAAGTACTTTTTAAATAAAAATAAAATAGTTAAATGGGATCTATTAACTTAAATAAATTAAGGAATAACTACGGCTTAATACTCTTATTACTAAGTTGTGTTTTCTTCCCGTTTGCTATTGGATCTGTTCATTTGTTTGATTGGGATGAGGTGAATTTTGCCGAAATTGCAAGAGAAATGATTGTTAATAATAATTATTTAAATGTTCAAATTAACTATCAACCCTTTTGGGAAAAACCACCATTATTTTTTTGGCTTCAAGCCTTATCAATGAAAATTTTTGGTATTAATGAATTCGCCAGCAGATTTCCAAATGTTCTGGTTGGTATTGCGTCTATTCTTTCCATTTATTACATTGGTAAAAAATTCATTTCAAACAAATTTGCATTCATTTGGGGGCTTTCCTACATCGGAAGTTTTTTACCGCATTTCTATTTTAAATCAGGAATTATAGATCCTTTGTTCAACTTATTCATTTTTCTATCAATTTATTATTTTTATTTATATCAAGTTAAATACACTAAAAAAAACTTATTAATTGCATCATTACTAACAGGTTTAGCTGTATTGACTAAAGGACCAGTTGCAGTTTTAATAATTCTATTAGTAGTTCTATTTTTTGTTATTTATAAATGGAAAACAATCAAAATAAAAATTTTAGATTTAATAATTGCTGGACTAATAATTTGTGTAATTACTTCATTTTGGTTCATTTCAGAAATTATTAATGGCGGTGGAATTGAACTTTTTAAAGAATTTATTGCATATCAAATTAGGCTATTTACAAGCTCGGAAGCAGGACATGGCGAACCATTTTACTATCATATTATAATACTCTTTTTCGGTTACTTTCAAATTTCATTAATAGCAATTCCAATTATATTAAAAAAGAATTTTTCAGATTCTAAATCTATTTTGGTGAAAGATTTTTACACGTTGAATTTTATTTTATTTTGGGTTGTTTTGATCTTATTCTCAATAACAACGACAAAAATTGTTCATTACTCCTCTTTATGTTATTTCCCATTATCGTTTATGGCGGCCTACATAATTTACAAATATGAGAATGAGAAAAAGAATTTACATAAAATATCTTTTGTTTTATTAGCTGTAGTTGGGATTTTAATAGGATTAATATTTACAGCTATACCTTTGATAGTAAAATTTAAAGCAAACGTAATTCCATTAATCAGAGACAAATTTGCTGTTCAAAATATTTTATTACCAGTTGAATGGGGAGGTTTTGAATATTTATTTGGAATATTTTATGTGGTATTATTAGTGATAGTTTTAGTAAAACTAAAAAAAAATATTCGCTTCATAATACATTTATTTTTGCTAAATGCATTGATATTAAACTTATTAATGATATTTATAGTTCCTAAAATTGAACAACATTCTCAAGGAAGTATGATTGAATTTTTTAAAAAACATAATCAACCTAAGGAATACGTTACTACTTATGGTTTTCGAAGTTATGCTAAATTTTTCTATGCAAATAAACAAAAACCAGAAAATTTAAAATCACTAAATGAGGAATGGTTACTTTACGGTACTATAGATAAACCCGTTTATATTGTGAGTAAAATGTATGATAAGGAAAAAGTACTTCAGCTAAAAAATATTAATTTTTTATATGAAAAAGGAGGATTTGTTTTCTATGTAAGAAATTAGACTTAAGCATCTTTAAGCAATAGATACTTTTTTATTTTTTGATTTATTTTTGAACAGAGATTTAAATTTTTTATCAAACCATTTAACTCTTATTGAATTAAAAATAAAAGAAGATATCATAAAAGAAGCTATTCCAAGCACTCCACCAGCAGCAACATCACCAAAAAAATGTTGAGACAAATAAACTCTTGAATAAGCTGTTAAACAGACAATTAATGCGAAAATGATTTGATAATGTTTTTTCTTAAATACATAAGCCAAAAACAAAAAAATTGCAAATGCGGTAGTTGAATGTCCTGATGGGAAAGAATTATAGGAATGTAAAACAACTCCTTTGACATAATGAATTTGTTCTGGGCTAAAATATTTAGAGGGTCTTAATTGATCTGCAAAAATTACTTTTTTCATTAATTGACAAACAATTCCAGATATTAAGAAAGTAGATAATCCCATAAAAAACGTCCTGAAATTGACAACAAATAACAATATTATCAAAATAAACATTGCAAATAATCCATCTCCAATATTTGTAAAATATTTGAAGAAAATATCTTGAAAAGGAGAATTATATTGATTAATTAATAAATGAAAGTTTAGTTTTCCATAAATCGATACTCCAAAAAGTGCCAAACCTATAAAAAGTAAACAAAAACAGAAATAATATTTTAAATCAATTAATAATTTTCGCATTTTTTATATAAATCAAAGGGGGAAATTTTATTAATAAAAAAGATGTTTACAAATAAAAAAATTATATTACAAAATTAAATTAATAGAAATTTCTAAAGTAAACAAAATATTATCTTAGTATTAAATAAATAGAATCTTAGAGTTATGGAAATCCCTTTTTTTAAAGTTTAAATAATATGATTTTCAATAATTATTAAAAAATACTTTCATTCAAAATATTATATTTTATCTTTGCTTTTCAAATAAAATATAAATGCACATACCCTATGGAATATTTAGATTTTGAGCTTCCAATAAAAGAACTAGAAGAACAATTGGACAAATGTGAAATCATCGGTCAAGAATCAGACGTTGATGTTTCTGGAACTTGTAAGCAAATTGCAAAAAAATTAGAAGATACCAAACGCGATATATATAAAAACTTAACTGCTTGGCAACGCGTTCAATTGTCTCGTCACCCAAACCGACCTTATACAATGGACCATGTTAACGCTTTGTGCGGAGACACTTTCCTTGAAATGTTTGGCGATAGAAATTTCAAAGACGACAAAGCCATGATCGGTGGATTAGGTAAAATTGGCGGGCAATCTTTCATGATTGTTGGACAACAAAAAGGTTACAATACCAAAACGCGTCAATACCGTAACTTCGGTATGGCAAATCCTGAAGGTTATAGAAAGGCTTTGCGTTTAATGAAAATGGCTGAGAAATTTGGAGTTCCTGTAGTTACGTTAATTGACACTCCGGGTGCTTACCCAGGTTTAGAAGCTGAAGAACGCGGACAAGGAGAAGCAATTGCAAGAAATATTCTTGAAATGATGCGTTTAAAAGTGCCTATTATCACCGTTATTGTTGGTGAAGGTGCTTCTGGAGGTGCATTAGGAATTGGTGTTGGAGATAAAGTATACATGTTGGAAAACACTTGGTATTCTGTAATTTCTCCAGAATCTTGTTCTTCAATTCTATGGAAAAGCTGGGAATATAAAGAACAAGCGGCCGATGCATTGAAATTGACTTCTGCCGATATGAAAAAACAAAATCTAGTTGACGATATTATCCCTGAACCTCTTGGAGGAGCTCATTATGACCGTGAAACTACTTTTAAAACAGTTGAAAAATACATCTTGAAAGGATACAATGAACTAAAAGACTTATCAACAACTGAATTAGTAGCCAAAAGAATGGACAAATACAGCAAGATGGGCGAATTTAAAGAATAAACTGGTTAAAATCACTAGAAAATCCGAAGCCTTATAGTTTCGGATTTTTTTTTACTTATAAACAAAAAATAGTTAGTTATCAACAAATAATAGTAATAACTCCTTATGGATTTTTTTTTTTTTTTTTTTAAATTCGCTCAATGGAAAAATCTCTCAACATCAACCCTGTAAAAGTAGAAAAAACTACTATTATCAATTTAGAAAAAGGCAAACTCCCACCACAAGCTCTAGAATTAGAAGAAGCGGTATTGGGAGCCATGATGATTGATAAAAAAGGGGTAGATGAAGTAATTGATATTTTACAACCGGAGGCGTTCTATAAAGATGCACATAAATATATTTTTGAAGCTATATTTCAGTTGTTCACCGATTCTCAGCCCGTCGATTTATTGACGGTTTCTGCACAACTTAGAAAAAGCGGCAAATTAGAAATTGCTGGGGGCGATTATTATTTGATCCAACTTACACAAAAAATATCTTCTTCGGCACACATTGAATTTCACTCTAGAATTATTTTACAGAAATTTATTCAACGTAGCTTAATCAAAATTTCATCCGAGATTATCGAAGATTCCTATGATGAATCTACCGATGTATTTGATTTATTAGACAAAGCAGAATCAAAGTTATACGATATCACTCAAGGAAATATAAAACGAAGTTCCGAAACGGCTCAAAGTTTGGTAATCCAAGCGAAAAAGAGAATTGAAGAAATTGCCGGAAAGGAAGGTTTGAGCGGAGTTGCAACTGGATTTGACAGCTTGGATAAAGTGACCTCTGGTTGGCAACCAAGTGATTTAATTATCATTGCTGCGAGACCAGGTATGGGAAAAACAGCCTTCGTACTTTCTATGGCTAGAAACGTAGCTATTGATTATGGGCATCCGGTTGCGTTATTTTCACTAGAAATGTCGTCTGTACAATTAATCACTAGATTGATCTCATCTGAAACGGGACTTTCGTCTGAAAAATTGAGAACAGGAAAATTAGAAAAACACGAATGGGAACAATTGAGCATCAAGGTGAAAAATTTAGAAAAAGCACCTTTGTTCATTGACGATACCCCTTCCCTATCTATTTTCGATTTAAGAGCAAAATCCAGACGTTTGGCTTCACAACATGGCATCAAATTAATAATTGTGGATTACCTTCAATTAATGACTGCTGGAGGAAACAACGGAAAAGGATCAGGAAATAGAGAACAAGAAATATCAACTATTTCAAGAAACTTAAAAGCTTTAGCAAAAGAGCTTGGCGTACCTGTAATTGCACTTTCGCAATTGTCACGTGCCGTTGAAACTCGTCCTGGACATAAAAGACCACTTTTATCCGACCTTAGAGAATCGGGTGCAATTGAGCAAGATGCTGATATTGTATCGTTTATTTATCGTCCGGAATACTATAAATTGGATGAATGGGATGACGAAGGAAATTCGCCAACTCAAGGTCAAGCCGAATTTATTATCGCTAAACACCGTAATGGTAGTTTGGAAAATGTGAAATTGAAATTTATTGGAAGCTTAGGTAAGTTTGATAATTTGGAAACCTACAGCGGGACTTTTGATGATTTACCTTCAAAAATGAATCATGACGATAATCCATTTCAAACTAAGAATTTACCAACGCCAAATGAAGCCTTTGGAAGTAATTTAAATGATTACGAAGAGGAAGACGATAGCGAAGTGCCGTTTTAATTAAACTCCTTTTAAACCATCGATTAATAAATCGATGTCGTTTTTGGTATTGTAGTGGCTGAAGGAAACTCTAAGACTTGGTTTTTTCAAATCTTCATCAGATAAAAATTCAGCTAATACATGCGATGGTTTTGCGCTTCCTGATTGGCAAGCACTTCCACGAGAAACCGCAATTCCTTTAATATCCAATCCAAATAATATCATTGCTGATTTATCCTCAGAAAAAGGTAAGATGATATTCAACACATTATAAAACCCGTCTCTCGATCCGTTGATTTTGAATTCTGGAAATTCATTTTCTAAACGATCAATAAGATAATTCTTCAATTCCAAAATTCCTTTTCTTTCTTCATTTAAATTAGCTAAAGCCAATTCAACTGCTTTTGCCATTCCGGCAATTTGGTGAACCGCTTCAGTTCCTGGACGCAATCCTTTTTCTTGTTCTCCTCCATAAATTAAAGGCTGCAATCCTGAATTTTTTCTAATAAATGCGAATCCAATTCCTTTTGGTCCGTGAAATTTATGTGCCGCAGCAACTATAAAATCAACTGGAGTATTTTGTAAATCCAATTCTGTTTTTGCAACAGATTGAACGGTATCTGAATGAAATAAAGCGTTATTTTGTTGGCAAATTCTTGCAACCAAATCAATATCTAAAACCGCTCCAACCTCATTGTTTACGTGCATCAAACTCACTAATGTTTTTACATTTTGCGAAAGCAAGTCAACCAAATTTGAAATATCGATGCTTCCGTCTTTTTTAATAGCTACGTAATCAACTTGAATTCCAAATTCCTTTTGTAACGCTTCAATTGTATGCAAAACGGCATGGTGTTCAATTTTGGAAGTAATAATTCTTTCAACTTGTAAATCTTTAACACACGAACGAAGTATAATATTGTTAGATTCAGTTCCGCCAGAAGTAAAAATGATTTCCTGAGCATTGCAGTTCAACTCTTTAGCTATAGCTTTTCTAGAAAGCTCTATTATATTTTTTGCATTTCTACCAAAACTATGTGTAGAAGAAGGGTTTCCAAAATCGTTTGACATTACTTCTACCATCTCGCGAATTACTTCTTCACGAATTGGTGTGGTAGCTGCATTATCTAAATATACTTTATTCATAGTTTTTTAAACTTTATTGATAATAGAAAAACAACTTTATCAATTTTGGGTACAAAAATAGGAAATCAATTCAATGTGGAATAGCTTTTACAACAAATAAATTGTCTTATAAAAAATTGATAATAGAAACTACAGATTACCTGCAAATAAAATTATATTTTTGTGACAAATATAGTATCATGAAAAAATTAATTACTTTACTTGTTTGTGCTTTTATTTTCAACGGTTGTGATGACGGGGAAATATCATTAGACACTTTTAATTTTGACTCGGCTGCTCCAATTAATAGTTGTACTATCAATAACGGATTGTTTTTTAAAGTAAAAAATAATGAAGCTCTAATTTTAAAAACGCCAATTTCAACATTTGCAAATACCGTAACTCCTGCTAATACGCCAAGAACTTTAGTAATTAACAGTACCAATCAGGTTACTTATAGATTATTCAACTCAATTATCAGTAACACCTATTTTTGCGGAACACTGCCACCAGCAACACCTACAGTTGTCGACGAATGGTTTGCTTCAGATGGAATCGCGGGAACAAGCGGACTTATTCAAGTGACTACGACTCAAATAATAAATCCAACTACTAATGCTTTAACGGGTTACAACCATTATGTGGTATTTAAAAATATTACTTTTTCAAATGGTATAAATACTTTTACCTATGAAAATTATGTTTATGGAAACTTTGTAACTGCTCTTTAAAACAAAATTAATCGTCAATTATACAAATTGAAACTATAGTTTATAAAAAAATCATGAAAAAAATTTTTTTACTCCTAACCACTGTGTCCATTTTCTTTAGCGGATATTCACAAACATTAAATTTTACTGTAGCCAATCCACAACCCAATATAATGGAATCTTATGGCGGTACTTTTGCAAGTGGTGATATTGATGGAGATGGCGATAAGGATTTATTTATGACGGGGATAACTCCCCAAATAAGAACAAAACTTTATTTAAACACTGGAAGTGGTAACTTTACCGAAGTAACTCACAACTTCCCCCGGTCAGGTTCAAGTCAAGTATTTTTAAAAGATTTAGATAATGATGGCGATTTAGATTTGTTTTTTTCAGGACAAAATGAACTTCAACAAATGTTTACAAATATTTACAGAAATAATGGTTCTGGAGTTTTTACTCAAGTTCCAAATAACCTGCCGTTAATAATTAAAGGTGCCACAATAACAGATATAGATAATGATGGCGATCAAGATATTGTTATAACTTCTAATTCAGTTGCTGATGTTTACTTAAATAATGGAAATGCTATTTTTACTCCACAAGGAGGTTCTATTTTTACACCAGTAAGTGGGGTTGTGCAATATATTGATATAGAAAATGATGGTGATAAAGATATTATTATTTCAGGTTTAAATTCCACTAAACTATATATCAATAATGGTTCAGGGAATTTTTCATTGGACACAAGATCGACATTACCTTCTATTTCTGGAACAGATATTGACGTAGCAGATACTGATAATGATGGAGATTTAGACTTTCTTATTAATGGAAGTGGGCAAAATATATTATATCTCAATAACGGTTTAGGGGTCTTTTCATCAATTACAACTACGCTTCAGCAAACTTCTGGGGGACAAAATGCAATTGCAGACTTGGATAATGATGGAGATCAAGATATCCTAATTGTAGGAACACAAGCTGGAGGATTACCAAATATTTATAACATTGTATATAGAAATACAGGAAATAACACTTTTGTGCAAACCCAAATTTTAGGTGGCGAATACATTGCAGAATGCGTAATTGAAGATTTTAATGCTGATG
This sequence comes from Bacteroidota bacterium, assembly GCA_947488545.1. Lineage (GTDB taxonomy): Bacteria > Bacteroidota > Bacteroidia > Flavobacteriales > Flavobacteriaceae > Flavobacterium. The sequence goes on along the minus strand of CANKZE010000029.1, from coordinate 6,616 downwards.
GATTAAAAGATATTATTATTCAAGGTTTTGCTTATGATACTAATTTTTATTGGAATACTTCTAACAATTTAAATAATACAGATATAAATTTATCTGATCAAGGGTTAATTTTTTATCCAAATCCTGCAAAAGATATAATTAATTTCAAATTAGACGAAGAAATAGAGTCAATAAATATTACAAATATATATGGTCAAGAGGTTTTAAGTAAACAAATTAACAGCAATGAATTCGTTTTGGATATTTCTTATTTATCAAATGGAACTTACATTGTTAAATTAAATCAAAATAGAAATTCCAAGAATATTAAATTAATAAAGATTTAGCTAATGCCATAAATGAAAATTAGTCTTTATTTTATTTTAATATTAATAGAGAATTCTAAAAAACATAAAATATTTATTTTACATTCTGCTTGATAAAAACTTCGGTTGCTCCTAGACCGTATTTTTGATAATTGGCTTCTTGGTAGAAAACCTGATCGTATCTTCCCAATAAAAAATCAAGTTCTGCTTTTAAAACACCCTCTCCAACACCATGGATAAAAACGATTTTTGGAATGCGATTTCTAATCGCAAATTCGAGGTGTCTTTTTGCCGTATCTGTTTGTAAAGTGAGAATGTCATAATTGCTCATTCCCCTGAAATTTGGAACCAATTTTTCTATGTGTAAATCAAATTCAGGAGCGGGAATTTCGTTCTTATTCTTCTTAACTTTTACAAAACTTCGAGGTTTTGGCTCTTCTTTTTCAATTTTAATTTTACTTGAATTAAAACTTCCGATATTTTTACTTAAAATACTGGTATCGTTTATTTTAATTAATTCATTGACAAAAAATGTCATCGTAAATCCATCGGTAGTTTCGATAGAAATTTCCTTATTGTTAGTAGAAATCACAACGCCGTTTATATCGTCATCAAGAACCGAAACCTTATCCCCTACACTAAACATCGTCTTCTTCTTTTTCTTGGTTTTTACTTGGTACTTTAGCGCTTAATTTCATCATTCCAATCATAAAAACTACAATAGAAAATACCTGAATATAGACGTTTTTTTTCTCTAAACTTTGTTCATAAAAAGCAATAATTATTGCAATTATCATTATCGGAAGTAAGAATTTTTTCATAGTGTAAAATTTAATAATTCAAAAGTAAGTAACTTTAAAATAATAACAAGCAATTAAGATATTGAATATATTATTATTAAATTGCAACTCAAAATTACTAAGGATTGAATGTAGAAAAATATATGTTTCCTTGCCTGAATAAATCGCTTTTTGGAGTCGATTGCATTGGTTGTGGCACCCAAAGATCGCTACTATATTTAATCAATGGTGAATTTACAAAAGCATTCTATCAATTTCCAGCTATTTATACTACAATCCTACTTTTTATTTTTATAGGGTTACACGTAATAAATAAGAAAAGAGACTATCAAAAAATAATTATTGGATTAGTAATAATTAATGCTATAATTATGATTATTTCCTATATTTACAAAATAACAAACATTTAATAATTACTTCTATGGAAAAAAGAAATCTACCCAACGGAACCGCAGTTCTAGTATTAGGAATTTTATCAATTGTAACCTGCTGTTGTTACGGATTTATTGGTTTGACCCTAGGAATTATTGCAGTGGTTTTGGCCAACAAAGATTTGAAATTATATAAAGAAAGTCCAGAATTGTATTTGAATTATAAGAATTTAAATGTTGGTAGAATTTTAGGAATAGTAGGAATCGTGTTGAGCGCATTGACTTTGCTTTCCTATGTTTATTTATATTCACTCGGGCCAGAAAAATTATTAGAGTTCCAAAAGAATTTGGAAGCTAAAGCAAAATACCAACAAGAACAAGAACAATAATTGTTTTATAAAAAACCCTCTAATTAGAGGGTTTTTTATTTATCTATCAAATTGCTTTAAGGTCTTGATTATTATGTCCACACAATCTAATAATTGTGCTTCGTTGATTACCAAAGGAGGCGCAAAACGAATAATATTTCCATGTGTTGGTTTAGCCAATAATCCATTGTCACGCAAAGCCATACAGATATCCCAAGCCGTGTCGCTTTCTTCGGTATCGTTGATTACTATTGCGTTTAACAAACCGCGACCACGAACTAATATTGCCACATTTGAAGAAGGAATATACTCATTCAACTTGCTTCTAAACAGTTTTCCTAAAACACGTGCATTCTTAATTAAATGCTCCTCATTGACCACTTTAAGAGCAGCAATAGCAACCGCAGCAGCTATTGGGTTTCCACCAAAAGTAGATCCGTGCTGGCCTGGCTTAATCACATTCATAATGGAATTATTTGCCAAAACAGCCGAAACTGGATAAGCCCCGCCAGACAGCGCTTTTCCTAAAATCAGAATATCTGGAGTAGCAAAAGTACTTTGTTTTTCACATTTATTCTCGCAAGTACAATTACCACAAACCGCAAGTAACGATCCTGTTCTTGCAATTCCTGTTTGAATTTCATCTGCTATAAATAATACATTGTATTTATTACAAAGTTCTTTTGCTTTAAGCATATAATCGTCTGCTGGAGTATAAACACCTGCTTCCCCTTGAATAGGTTCCACAAGAAATCCCGCAATAGAATCTGAAGATTTAAGTGTGTTTTCTAATGCTTCGATGTCATTGTAAGGTATTTTGATAAATCCTTCCGTATAGGGACCAAAATTCTTTCTTGCATTTTCATCATTTGAAAAAGAAATAATTGTAGTTGTTCTTCCGTGAAAATTACCGTCGCAAACAATAATTTGGGCTTTTTGCTCTTGAATTCCTTTTACTTCATAAGCCCATTTTCTACATAGTTTTAAAGCCGTTTCAACAGCCTCAGCACCAGTATTCATTGGTAATACCTTGTCAAATCCAAAGTAATTTGTAATGTATTCTTCAAACAAACCCAATTGGTCGTTGTAAAATGCACGTGAAGTTAATGTGAGTTTTTGGGCTTGATTAATTAACGCTCCAACAATTTTTGGATGGCAATGCCCTTGATTTACAGCAGAATAAGCTGATAAAAAATCATAATAACGCTTTCCTTCAACATCCCAAACATAAACACCTTCTCCTCTATTCAATACAACTGGAAGCGGGTGGTAATTGTGCGCACCAAATTCATTTTCTAATCCGATTAATCCCTCGGCATTTATTTTTTCTAAAACTGACATTTTAAAATATTTAAATTTTTAAAAACTCAATTCCTTCTTATGGAGAGAAATCATCCCGATATAAATAAGTTTAAAAGTCTAAACTACTTCCCCCTCCCAATTCATTATTCCGCCCAATAAATTATAAGTATTTTCAAAACCCAATTGACTCATAATTGAACATGCTTGGCCGCTTCTTCCTCCCGATCTGCAATACACATAATAATTTTTCGATTTATCTAACTCCTCGATTGCATATATAAAACCTTGTCCTTTGTAAATATCTATATTTATTGCTCCAGGAATTATCCCTTCGCTAAATTCGTCTTCGGTTCTTACATCTAAAATAACGGCATTTGCATCGTCTTTTAGCTGATCTCTCCAAACTTCTTGCTCTAAATTCATTGGTAATAATTAATTGTTATTTGTAAAATAATTTAAAGCGAATATATTAATAATTCATCACATTTAAAATTAGAACTTATGAAATAAATTCTACATTAAATTAATTAACAAAATAATAACAACAGAATGCGATTGAGTATAACAAATTGTTATACATTTGTATCTACAAATTTTGTAGTTACAAATATGAAAATTGAAGAAGTAGTAAAATCAAATGTGGTATTGGGATTATCTCAAAAAGCGGTTTTAAATATTATTTATACTCAAAATAATATCAATGAACGTTTGATTGAGGTGCTTAAACCATATGATTTATCTAACGAGCAATACAATGTTTTAAGAATATTAAGAGGACAAAAGGGAAACCCTGCCAACATGTGTGTGATTCAAGAACGAATGCTAGCCAAAACAAGCAACACCACTCGATTAGTCGATAAATTACTTTTAAAAGAATTGGTAACCAGAAAAGTTTGTAAAGAAAATCGAAGAAAAATTGAAGTTTTAATCACTGAAAAAGGATTGGCTATTTTAAAAGAATTAGATCCTAAAGTAAATGATTATGAAAATAATTTTGTGGCCAATTTAACCACAAATGAATTGAACCAACTGAACGAGCTTTTAGAAAAAATTAGGACTAAATAACAAACACAAAATTATGAGTACTTTCATTGAAAATCAAAACTGGCGCTACGCAACAAAAAAATTCGACGCCACGAAAAAAATCTCGACTGAAGATTTAAACTTACTTAAAGAAGCGATCCGACTAAGTACTTCATCCTATGGATTACAACTTTACAAAGTGTTTATAATTGAAAACCCAGAATTAAGAGCTAAATTACTTCCTGCAGCTTATGGGCAATCACAAATTGTAGATGCTTCACAAGTGATTGTGTTTGCAAATCAAACCACAGCAACTGATGCTGATATAGATTCATACATTAAAAATATCAGTGAAACTAGAGGAATTCCAGTTGAATCATTATCTGGATTCAGTGATTATATGAAAGGAAATATCAATCCAATTCCAGCAGAACAAAAATCGATTTGGATGGCAAAACAAACTTACTTAGCTTTGGGGAATTTACTTAACGCTGCAGCTGAATTGAAAATTGATGTAACACCGATGGAAGGATTTAATGCAAAACAAGTCAATGAAATTTTAGGATTAGACGCACTAAACCTAAATGCAGCTGTAATTGCAACGATTGGTTACCGTCACGAAGAAGATGCTACACAACATTACAAAAAAGTAAGAAAATCAAACGAGGATTTATTTATCACACTATAATTAATAACTAAAATCAAATTAAAAAAATGAAAAATTTAAAAACAATCGCAATTGCATTATTACTAGCTTTTGGAACTGTAAATGCACAAACAAAAAAAGTTGATGCTGCTAAAAGTACTATTTCATGGGTAGGAAAAAAAGTAACAGGACAACATGAAGGGACAGTAAATCTTAAAGAAGGAAACTTAATTTTCAAAGGAAAAAAAGTAGTTGGTGGAAACTTTACAGTTGACATGACTTCTATGACAACAACAGATTTAAAAGCAGGTCAAGGAAAAGAAAAATTAGACGGTCACTTGAAATCAGAAGATTTCTTTGGTACTGAGAAATTCCCAACTGCAACTTTAGTTTTTAAATCTATTGGAGAAAAAAGCGCTGGAGTTTACTCTGTAACTGCTGATTTAACAATTAAAGGAGTAACTAATTCAGTTAATTTTGAGCTTACAGCTGCTGCAAATACTGCTACTGCAAAATTAATTATCGATAGAACTAAATTTGGAATTAAGTATGGTTCTAAATCATTAGCTGATACCATTGCAGATAGAGCAATTGATGATGAATTTGAATTATCTGTAGCTTTGAAATTCTAATTTCATACTACTATTCAAAATAAAGCCCTAGCAAATGTTAGGGCTTTTTTTTAGGTCTAATAATTTAAAAAATCCTAAATTGCAATGCCAAATAAAAAACAAAAAATCGCATAAAAAGGAAATGAAAAAAATAATAATCATCGATAATTACGATAGTTTTACCTACAATTTGGTTCACTATTTGGAAGATCTAAATGCGGATGTTACTGTATTTAGAAACGACGAATTTGATATTGATGAATTGCAAAAATTTGATAAAATTGTTCTTTCCCCAGGTCCAGGCGTTCCAAAAGAAGCCGGATTATTGCTTGAAGTCATCAGAACCTATGCGAAAACAAAAAGCATTTTGGGTATTTGTTTAGGGCAACAAGCCATTGCAGAAGTATTTGGCGGAAGCCTTATTAATTTAGAAAAAGTACATCACGGAGTAGCAAGCACTATTACTATTATTGCTCCTGACGAACCCTTATTCCATAACTTAGAAACTACTGTTGAAGTGGGAAGATACCACTCTTGGGTAGTAAATCCAGCTGATTTTCCTGAAGTTTTAGAAATTACTTCCGTTGATGCAAACAATCAGATTATGTCTTTAAGGCATCGAAATTTAGATGTTCGAGGAGTTCAATTTCATCCTGAAAGCCTTTTAACTCCTAACGGAAAACAGATTTTAGAGAATTGGTTGAAACTTTAAATTCAATTGCGCTTCTCCACAAAAAAATTATTTTACCACAAAATAAGCAGAAGTATTTCACCACAAAAGCAACAAAAGTGAAAAGCAATAGACACATAGAAAAATTAAAGAATTCTAACCTTTTGAACCTTAAATTGCTTTGATCCTTTTGTTATTCTTTGTTTCTTTTGTCTTATAGTTAAAGAAAAGAAATTAGGTTTCAATTTTCATCACAATTGTTATTACTGTTTTTAAATTTGCCACGAATTTTCGAATATTTAAAAAATTAAGTAGAAAATTAGTTCATCTTTGATGAAAATTCGAATTAAATCGAAAAGAAAATTCGAAAATTCGTGGCAAGAATAATTTTAAATTTATTATTCCAACGGATTAATTGGAATAGCTATAATATCTTACTTTTCTTTATTTCTTTTGTTATTCTTTGTTTCTTTTGTGTTTCAATTTTACTTAGTAAAAACTAATTTAGATTCACTCGTTA